>JAZNJU010000176.1:0-2110 GCA_045578205.1 Clostridia bacterium
TGGCTGGGCTAGAAGGACTCGAACCTCCGAATGCCGGAATCAGAATCCGGTGCCTTACCAACTTGGCGATAGCCCAATATTTTTAACACTTAAGTATAATACCAAAAATACCTTGCATTGTCAATAGTTTTTTAAAAAATATTTGTACATGCTCTTAAGAAAACCCCTGTTTCCATCGATTTTGGAAACAGGGGTTCGGGTTATTCGTTTGTTATATCAATAATTTCCTGCGCTCTTTCAATTGCACTGTATATATTGTCTGCAAAGTTCATTTCGCCGATGTCGTTGTAAAGACCGTCCTTTTTGAGAACTTGGAGGGGTTGCTCGTTTATGTGGGATATTACAACCACAATGCCGTTTTCTTTGCAGGTATTGTACAGGTTTTTTAGAGTTTTGCAGGCAGTTGAGTCAAGTGCGGGAACTCCTCTCATACGAAGTATCATAACCCTGTTGCTTTTGCTTGCATCTTTGATGATGCCCGTAAGTTTGTCGGATGCGCCGAAAAACATGGGGCCTGTTATTTCATACACAACGGTTGATTTTGGAATTTTTATGTAATTTATGGATTCCAGATCCTTGTCTTCATCGTAGAGTTCTTCATAGTCTGTCCACTTACGCACTCCTGCGGTGTTTGCCATACGGCTCATAAACAGTATTGCCGCAACAATCATTCCCACCTCTATCGCAACAACGAGGTCAAAGCAAACGGTGAGAACAAATGTTACGATAAGAACGAAGAAATCACTTTTTGGGGATTTGCGCATTGCAATGAATTCTCTCCAACCGCTCATATTGTATGCAACTATTATAAGGACGGCAGAAAGGGTTGTCATGGGAATAAGCGATGCATATGGCATAAGAACAACCATAATCAGTGCCAGTGTAACTGCGTGGACCATTCCTGCAACGGGAGTACGTCCGCCGTTTTTAACATTTGCGGCAGTTCTTGCTATGGCACCTGTTGCGGGGATTCCGCCGAAAAGTCCCGAGAAAATGTTTCCCACACCCTGTGCCACAAGTTCAGTGTTGGAACGGTGTCGGCTTCCTATCATACTGTCGGAAACAACACATGAAAGAAGAGACTCAATTGCCGCGAGTATTGCAATGGTAAATGCAGGGGAAATGAGTTCTTTTATGAGCGACAAATTTACCTTGGGCAGTGAAATACCGGGGAACGCACCCGAGAGTTTTCCATAGACACTGCCTATGGTTGCAACATCCATGTTAAATCCTTTTACAATAAGGGTTGTTGCAATTATTGCCACAAGGGATGCAGGGATTTTTTCGTTTATTTTTGGAAGAATAATCATAATTGCAATGGCAATTGCGCCGATTAGTATTGCATAGGGATTAAGAGTGTCCATATGCTCGGCATACGATGCAATTCTTTCAAAGAATTCCGAGGGTACGGAGGCTATCTGCAATCCCAGAAAATCTTTGAGTTGCTGGACAAACAGCGTCACGGCAATACCTGCTGTAAATCCCACGGTAATTGTGGATGGGATGAACTTGATAAGCGACCCGACATTGAGAAGTCCCATAAGCACAAGTATGATACCTGCCATTATGGTTGCCACAATCAGCCCGTCTATGCCGAATTTGCCGATTATACCCACTACAATAACCACAAAGGCTGCCGTGGGTCCGCCTATCTGAACACGGCTTCCGCCCAGAAAAGAAATCATAAATCCTGCAATGATTGCAGTGTGAATACCTTTTTCGGGGGACACTCCCGATGCTATTGCCAGAGCAATAGACAGAGGAAGCGCAATTATTGCAACTATAATTCCTGCAATAAGGTCTTTTATAAATTTTGTTTTGTCGTAGTCTTTCAGTGTACTGAAAAGCATTGGTTTTATCTTTGGTAATTTCAAACCAGGGCACCTCTTTTAATTGAAATATTTTACCGTTTATTATATCATATTAATTCTGCAAAGTAAATATTTAGTGTCAAAAAAATCCAACTTACATCTGCAGTTGTCAAACATATGACCCATTTTTATCAAAAAATTTTTCAATGTGTATTTTGTCTGTGCGTTTTTTAGTAGCAGTAGTAGTTTTTGTGGGTAGTGTGGTAAAGTCAGCGACTTTTCCATATCCACAAAATTAT
>JAZNJU010000177.1:0-18803 GCA_045578205.1 Clostridia bacterium
TAATAATATACTTATCCATTTCTATTATTATTATATACCTATTTTTCTAAAAGTCAATAGGTTATAATTTGTTTTAAAAATTATAAATTATTTCGCAGAGGTGTTATATTGTTTATTTTCAATTATTATAGAGTTCACAAAATCGTCTTATATTTTCCCGGCGGTACTCCTACCGCCTTTTTGAATGTTCGTATAAAATTAGCATAGTCATTAAACCCGCACATAAAGGCGGTATCTGTAACGCTTTTTCCTGCTGCGAGTAGTTTTTTTGCTTCGGTTACACGCTTGCTGACCGTATATTTTGTTACCGTTGTACCGCAGTAACGGTTAAAAAGACGCGAGAGTTGAGTAGGCGATATAAAGGCATTTTTTGCTACGATTTCAAGCGTAATTTCTGAAGAATAATTATTGTTTATGTAATCAATGGCAAGTTGGACAGTTCTGTTGCTTATTTCTCCCTGGAGATTGTCATTGTGTGTATAAAACAGTCTGCTTGTTTCAAAGAGTATTTCGGTTGCACGAAGCCTTTTATACATTTCATCACCATACGGATAATCCTCTTTTAATTCTTCAAACAGAGAAAATAGTCTTTCTCTCTCCTTGGAAGAAAGTGAAATTTTTGTAATTTTTCCTGATGTATAAAAACAATCCGACAAATGTATGTCACCAAATGAATTTGAGTACAAAAAAGATGGGTGAATATGCATAATGTATCTCGAAAATTTGTCGTTGCAATCGGGTACTACCTTGTGTGCCTCAAACTGATTTATAACAAACAAATCTCCGTCATTTATATCATATAATTTGTTGTCTATAAGAAAGTTCTTTCCACCTTCAAGGCAGAAAAATAATTCACAACATTCATGAATATGCACTTCCTGATTTTGATTTTTTATATCAGAGTAGAAAACACCAAAGGTTTTGGTTTTTGTTGTATAATCAACCGCGTCAGAGCATTTTTCAAAGATACACTTCACTTTGAGACCTCCTTTTTATCTCATTATACAATTAGTTCTTTTATAGCATATCATAAAATGGTTGAAAATGCAATAAAGGAGTTCGTAATTGCAATAAAATTGCAAATTACATGTGATAACATTAACATAATTTGAGGTGTAAGATAATGCTCACCTTAAAAGTGATAGATAGTAACGGTAATGTAAGAGGTAAATGCAAGATAGTACAAGGAGGATAACAAAAATGAGTAAAATACGAATCGGTTGGGCAGAGGAAACACTTGTTCCCGATAAAAAAGTAAGCCTTGCCGGACAGTTCTTTGAGAGAATATCAGAGTATGTGGAATCAGAGATAAGCGCAACTGCGATGGCTGTGGAATCAAATGGTGAGCAGATGATAATTGTTTCTGCAGATATGACAGGCATTCCTTCGTACATTATGGATATGGTGAGAGAGAAGTTTGCAAAATATGTGAGTGATTTCGACCCGAGAAAAATAATTGTTGCCGCTACTCACACGCATACATCGCACACGATTGCAGCCCCTGGAAGTGCAGGAAGAAGTATAAGCGTAGCTAGGCAGATTCTCGATGAGTTCCTTCCCGACGGAAAGAACTATGAAACTCTTGTTACATCGGACGATAGTGTAATGAAGCCCGAGGAGGCAACAGAGTTTGTTACAGACCAGATTGCCCTTGCCGCAAAGAAAGCGTGGGAAAACCGCGAGGATGCGTTTTATGCCAATGAGTTCGGACGGGCGCCTGTGGGAATGTGCAGAAGGGTTGCCTACAATGACGGCAGCGCTCAAATGTGGGGAGATGCCGATACCGCAACCTTTGATGCACTTGAGGGAGGTAACGACTCGGGTATTGAACTTATCTATACATTTGACAAGGACAAAAAACTCACAGGTGTTGTTGCAAATATAGCATGCCCCGCACAGATTCTGGAACAGAGAAGTTTTATTTCTGCAGATTACTGGGGAAGAGCAAAGGCTAATATACGCGAAAAACTCGGAGGGGATATTTTTCTTCTCGGCTTGGGAGGTGCAGGCGGTGACCAGTGTCCCCGTGACCTTGTAAGATGGGTTAACCCCGAGACGCCTATTGACGATCCTAACGTAAAGAGAGCTAATCCCAAGAAACGCAAAGCGGATCCTTCCATGTACGATATATCGGGATGTAACCGCGTAGGTAAGCGTATTTCGAACGAAATTATATCTGTATACGAAGAAATAGAAGAGTACAAGGATACCGCAGAGTTTAAACATTTGGTTCTGGATTTGGATCTTCCTCTTCGCAAGGCAACCATTTCCGACTACAATAATGCAGTAAGGGAACTTGAATACTATATAGATAAAAACAAGGACAAGGAATCCTTTAACTTTGAAGATAATGCAAAAATGCATGTGCATACGGGTACCATTGCGCGCTACAGGACTCAGCAGACCAAGGAAATTTTTACGATTGAAACACATATAGTTCGACTTGGCGATGTTGCATTCTCCACAAATCCTTTTGAACTTTTCCTTGATTTCGGAAACAGAATCAAGGCAAGAAGTAACGCCGAGCAGACATTTATAGTACAACTTTCTTGCGGAGTAGGCGGATATCTGCCCACACAAAAAGCAGAAAAAGCGGGACACTACAGTGCATACATAAGCAGCGGTAATGTAGGCCATGAAGGCGGAGATATGTTTGTGAGGAAAACTGTAAACGAAATAAATAAAATGTTTGACAACTGAGGAGATGTTGAAATTGGCAATTCTAACCTTGCCAAAAGGCGCGAGATTTACAAATAAAGAAATGGTCTTGTTTTTGTTGCCGGTGATTTTTGAGCAGTTGATGATGGCCGCGCTGGGTATGGCAGATACTTTTATGGTATCGCAGAAACTTGGTGCTACCGCCCTCGCAGGTGTAGCCCTTGTAAACAGAATTGATGTTTTTGCAAAGCAGTTCTTTCTGGCGTTTGCGCAGGGCGGAAGTGTTGTTCTTGCTCAGTACATCGGTGCCCGAAACGAAAAGTATTCGAGAATATCACTTAAAACCAATATTCAGATTTTGGTTTTCATAGGAATTCTCGTTATGCTTGTTATGCAGATTTTCAAGAAACAGTTTGTGTATCTGTTTTTTGGAAATGCTGAGCAAGCAGTTCTTAACGTAAGCCTAAAATATTTTTCGGTTACGGCCCTTTCTTATCCTTTTGTGGCATTGTATTATGCCTGCGGTTCATTGTTTCGGGTAATGGGAGAGAGTAAAACTCCCTTTATAAGTTCAGTAGTAATGATGGGGCTTAACCTTGTATTCAAGTACATATTCATTTTCTGCATGGAAAGCGGAGTGGAAGGTGCGGCTTTCTCCACACTTCTGGCTATGGCAATAGTGGGACTTGTTTTGCTTTTCAGACTCACGGGCAAAAATAATTCCGTAAGGCTTACGAGATTGTTTGAACCGGAGTTTGATATTAAAACTGCAATCAAAGTTCTGAAGGTTTCTTTCCCCAACGGAATGGAACAGGGATTATTTCAGTTTGGAGCCCTTTTCCTTGCGGGAGTGGTATCGGGGCTTGGTGAGGATGCGGTAAACGCAGACCAGATTGCACGCAATCTTTCGCAATTTCTTGTTTCGTACAGTGCTGCTTTTTGCGCCCTTATGCTTATGGTGACAGGGCAGTGTTTAGGTGCCGGCTCACCAGAAGAAGCACAAATGTACAAAAAACACATACTTAAGATAAATTATATCTTCTCCATTGGTATGGGACTGATATTCCTTATTGTTTTGAAACCTGTAGTTTCAATTTTTAATGTATCACTGGAAACCAAGATTTGGGCACAGCAAATACTTATACTATATACATTTGGAACAATGATTTTATATCCTTCAAGTTTTACTGTACCTTCTGCCTTACGAGGCGCGGGAGACACCAGATTTGTAATGATTGTATCGGCATTGTCTATGTTGATATTCAGACTAAGTGTTGCCCATGTTGCAGTTAAGGTGTTCAAAACAGGCGTTATGAGTATATGGATTGCAATGGTTCTTGACTGGGTTGTGAGAACTGTAATATTTGAAATCAGATACCGGAGGGGAAACTGGAAGAACCTTTGCGTAATGTAGTGTATAGAAATTAAACACTCCTGATAACATTAACATAATTGGAGGTGTAAGAGAATGCTTACCTTAAAAGTGACAGATAGCAACGGTAATATAAGAGGTAAATGGAAGGGCATGAAAATAGATGCCAGGTTTTGTGGAAATTTTCTTCCGGGCGATAAAATCAAAGTTTTTGCAGATGGTTGCAGTTTTATTGCTCTTAAACTTGATGCTACCTTGGAAGAAAGTATAGTATGGCTTCCAAACCACAGATTTGAATTTGAAATACCGGCTGAGCAGGAATGTGGAATGTGTTATCACCCTGATGCTTTTTGCGGCAATGAGCATGTTATATCGGTCAGGGAGCCCGAAGATACAGAGATATATGGATATCGGAATATTGCATTAAACTCCCACGATCGCCATGGTATCGATAAATATTTTCCTCATGCATCAGCAAATTTTGTTACAAGAAATGACCCGTGTTTCTATGAACGCAATGCAATAGATGGTGTTACAAACAATCAGGGGCATGGCTATTATCCGTACCATTCATGGTCGGGCGGAGCAAGAGAAGATGTGGAATTTACTCTGGATTTTGGTCGTGAGGTAGAGGTAGACAAATTGGTTTTCTATCTGCGTGCAGACTTCAAACACAGTGTCGAAACAGGTAAACCTCATGACTCATATTGGAAAAATATTGATATTGAGTTTTCGGATGGACAGGTTATCCGTGGTGAATTTACGATGGATAATTCAGACCTCAATGAAAAAAATTCAAAAGGATTGGAAGTAACATTTGATAAAAAAATAACCAAATCAATAAGGTTATTTAATTTTAAGCAAACCACACAAATACTATCATTTGCGGCTTTAACGCAAATGGAAGTGTATGGTAATATAATTAAGGAGGATTTAGGCAAAATGGAAGTACGACAGGCAGCAAACTCAAAAGATGTTAAGCACTACACAACAGAAAGACTTCGTGAGGAATTTCATATTTCGGGTCTTTTCACAAAGGACAATGTAAGAATGGTATATAGCCATATCGACAGAATAATCACAGCAGGTCTCATGCCTGTGCATCAGATTCTGAGGCTTGAAGCAGGCAAAGAACTCGCAGCAGATTATTTTCTTGAAAGAAGAGAAATGGGATGCATCAATATCGGAGGCAAAGGAGTTATCACGGTAGATGGTGTCGAATATGAAATGAATCCGCGAGATGGAATATATATTGGTGTGGGTAATAAAGAAATTACTTTTAAAAGCGACGATATAGAAAATCCCGCAAAATTTTATGTAAGTTCATGTCCGGCACACACCGCTTATCCCACTGTCAAGATAGATATAACAAAGGCAAAAAAGGTTCCGTGCGGAAGTGTAGAGGATTGCAACAAGCGTGTAATCAATCAGTATATACACCCCGAGGTGATGAAGAGCTGTCAACTTGCTATGGGACTTACCGAGCTTGAACCCGGTTCAAACTGGAACACAATGCCTACTCATACCCATGACAGAAGAATGGAAGTATATCTGTATCTTGATATGGGTGAGAATGATGCAGTATTCCACATGATGGGAGAGCCTAATGAGACAAGACATATCATCATGCACAATGAGGAGGCTGTCATTTCACCGAGTTGGTCTATTCATAGCGGTGTAGGAACAAAGGCATATTCTTTTATATGGGCTATGTGCGGCGAAAACCAGGAATTTACTGATATGGATTTCATAGAAACAAGTGAACTTAGATAAAAGAGGAGGTAAGCAACTATGTTTAGATTGGACGGAAAAATAGCACTTGTAACAGGTGCATCCTACGGGATAGGCTTTGCTATTGCAAAAGGTTTTGCCGAGGCAGGAGCAAAGGTTGTTTTTAACGATATAAATGAAGAACTTGTTGCTAAGGGAATTGAGGCATACAAGGAAGAAGAAATAGACGCCAAAGGCTATGTGTGCGATGTAACCGATGAGGATGCGGTAAATTCCATGGTTGCAAGCATAGAAAAGGAAGTCGGAGTAATCGACATCCTTGTCAATAATGCAGGCATTATCCGCAGAATTCCCATGCACGAGATGAGTGCAGATGAATTCCGTAAGGTTATAGATGTAGACCTCAATGCTCCTTTTATAGTATCAAAGGCGGTAATTCCATCTATGATGAAGATGGGACACGGCAAAATTATCAATATTTGCTCTATGATGAGCGAACTGGGACGTGAAACTGTTTCAGCATATGCCGCTGCAAAGGGCGGTCTCAAGATGCTTACAAGAAACATCTGTTCCGAGTACGGGGAGTACAATATCCAGTGTAACGGCATAGGCCCCGGCTATATTGCAACACCTCAGACAGCACCATTAAGGGAGCCACAGGCAGACGGTTCAAAGCATCCTTTTGACTCCTTTATATGTGCCAAGACACCTGCAGGCAGATGGCTTAACCCCGATGAACTTGTGGGACCTGCGGTATTTCTTGCAAGCGAAGCCTCCAATGCGGTAAACGGACATATTCTCTATGTAGACGGTGGTATACTTGCTTATATAGGTAAACAGCCAAAATAAAAAGCGTTATTACATTTAATAGGAGGTATCACAATGAAGATACTAATGATTGGTGCACATCAGGATGACAATGAATTTGGCAGAGGAGGACTTGCAAGCCTTCTTATTAAAAAAGGTCATGATGTGCGGTTTCTCAGTGTAAGTAACGGTTGTGGCGGCCATCATATTATGTCTGCCGAGGAAACCGCAAGGAAGCGCGCTGAGGAATCGGCTGCAGTTGCAAAACTTCTTGGTATAAGATACGATGTATGGGATATTGCCGATTGTAATATCGTTGCTGATTTACTCACAAGAAAAAGGCTCATAAGATACATACGCGAGTACAATCCGGATGTGGTTATATCCCACAGACCAAATGATTATCACGCAGATCATCGTGCCGTAGGACAACTTGTGCAGGATGCGTCATATCTTCTGGCGGTACCCAATGAGTGTGCCGATGTACCTGCTATGCGTTCTATGCCTGTTATACTCTATAGTGAGGATAGATTTACAAATCCTCCTTTCCGAGCAGATATCGTTGTGGATGTAGGCAGTGAAATAGATATTAAACTGCAGATAGCAAACCTCAATGTGTGTCAGGTATATGAATGGCTTCCCTATATAAATGGCGAGGATGCTCCCGAGAACGATAGTGAGCGTTTTGAATGGCTTAAGGGCATGGAGGTAACAGAAGACACTACTGACGAAGAGGTAATGGCATTCCCGAGAGGGTACATGGTACGCTTTGCCAAGGTTGCAGCACGCTTCAGAAAAGAGATTATCGCAAATTACGGCGAGGAGCGCGGAAGAAAGGTTCGTTTTGCCGAAGCATACGAGATCTGCGAATACGGAAAACCTCTTACAGAGGAAATGAAGGAAGAATTGTTTTCATTTTGATATACAGTTCCATGAGGTAAAAACAACTACGGAGGTAGATACATAATGAATTTTGATAATCTCAAAAATTTGTTGGATGGCTTTGTAAATGATGGTTATGCACCCGGAAACACAATACTTGTGTATCTTGGAGACAATGAGGTTTTTCGTTATACATGCGGACATGCCGACCTTGAGGGCAGGGTTGCTCTGTCGGGAAAGGAACATTTCAATATGTATTCTTGCTCCAAGATAGCAACAGTTACAGCGGCGTTGCAACTTCTGGAACAGGGCAAATTTCTGCTGAGCGACCCTCTGTATGAATACATACCCGAATACAAGACTATGTATGTTAAGACACCCGAGGGCGAAATTGTCAAGGCAGAGAAACACATAAAAATTCAGAACATATTCAACATGACAGCAGGGCTTACATACAATGTAGACACTCCTGCTGTAGAAAAGGCAATGCGTCTTACAGACGGCAAAATGGACAATATTACAGTAGCTAAGTGCCTTGCTGAAGACCCGCTTGCCTTTGAACCCGGGGAGAGGTTTCTCTATAGCCTGTGTCACGATGTACTTAGTGCATTGGTAGAGATTGTTTCCGGTAAGAAGTTCCGTGATTATGTCAAGGAAAATATATTTGACCCTCTGGGAATGACTCAGAGTGCTTACCACCTCAATGACGAATTGCGAAGCAAAATGGCACCTCAATATCGTTTTGTTCCCTTGGGAAAAGAGGAGGAATTCAACCTTGTAGAAGCACAGAAGAACGGTACTGCCAAGGATGGATATTTTATTGATGTAGGTATACAAAGAGGTTCTAAACTTCAGGGACCGGAATTTGATAGCGGTGGAGCAGGTATAATATCGACCGCAGACGATTATACAAAACTTGCAGCGGCACTGGCAAACATGGGACTTGGTTTAAATGGCGAAAGGATACTCTCACCACGCACGGTGGAACTTATGAGGACAAACACATTAACCGAAGAACAACTAAAGACTTTTGACTGGAAACAACTTGTAGGTTATGGCTACGGTCAGGGTGTAAGAACAATGATGGATGTAGCCCAAGGCGGTTCTCTCAGCAGTATCGGTGAATTTGGATGGGGCGGAGCAGCAGGAGCAACTGTTTTTGCAGATCCCTCTATCAGACTGGCTGCCGTATATCTTAAGCACACCTTGAATCCCAGAGAGGCATACTATATGCCCAGACTAAGAAACGCTTTGTATTCATGTCTTTGATGTTTTACAATAAATTTACTGTAAAGTACTTTTAGTCATCCTATATTACACAAAATACAAGACCTATGGCTTAATCTGCCATAGGTCTTGTATTTTAGTTTTCTATAAAAGGTATTCTTACTGTAACAGTAGTTCCCGAAATGTCTGACTCGATGAAACAGCCATAAGAATTACCCCAAATTAAACGTATTCTTGTGTTTACATTGTTAAGTCCGATATGTTCATTATCTTCCGTAATGACTGCTGCATTAAGCCTCTGGTTTACGGAATCGATTTTTTCATCGTCTACCTTGTTTCCGTTATCAAAGACTTTGCACACGAGGGTGTCGATATCTTTGAAAATATTTATTTTTATTATTCCCCGACGGTCAGTAAGTTTTGATATTCCGTGAGAAAAACTGTTTTCAGCAAGAGGCTGAAGCATAAATTTGAGAACCTTACAGTTGTATACATCAGGCTCAACATCAAAACTTACATCAAAATTACCCTCCAACTTAATATGTTCTATTTCAATGAATTTCTTTGTGTAGAGAATTTCGTCTCCGATATCCACAATATAATTTTCATTTCTTAGTGAGTAGTAGAAGGAGTCTGCCAAAATTCCTACAACCTTCTCTGCGTCGTTTGGCTTTTTTATAATATTCATAATTATGGCGTTAACAAGATTCAGAGTATTAAAGACAAAGTGAGGGGATATCTGTGTGTTAAGTGCTGTAATCTGTGCCTTTTTAAGTTGATTGATTTTGTCGGTAAGTTCTTTTTCTATGTTGTTTCTGTCGTTGACTACAGACAGAATTTGCTGTGTTATATAGTATATTTCGTTGCTGTTTTTGTTGTTATAATTGGGAGAACTTTGCAGCAGTCCTGTAATTTTTGATATGGAGTTGTATACATATGATGACAGGTATATGGATATGAACAAAAGGGAAACAATCATCATTATGACAATACCAAAGAAGGACAGATAAAATGTGCGCATGGTATTGGACATATGGCTTCTGTTGCTTACAGAAATTATTATATAGTCTGAATTGTAAGACCTTTGAGAGTATATGAATGAGTTTGAATCCTTTTTGAGCAGGGTTTCTTTGGAGAATGCCTCTTCTACGAATTCGTCGTTTATGGTACTTGTGTTAATCGACTTGTTATAGAAGACAGTACCTTCTTTGTCTATCATGATTATGTTGTCAAGGATAGATTGAGTTTCTCCGGATGCGTTTCTTTGTATACTGGGGTCGATTTCAAACATCAGACACCCCAGGTACTTTTTACCTTCGAATATTTTGTAACATCTTATGAAACTGTTTTTGCCGGACGGAATCATAAAGATGTTTCTGTTCTTGCCTTCTTCTTTCTTGTAGGCTTGGAACCATGCTGTGTCCCTGAAAGATATTCCATCATCAGCAGATACACCGCTACGTGATATATGGTCATTGAGTTTGCTGTACAGAACAATGTTCTTAATAGCCGGAGAGGTGTGGAGTATTTTTGTATTGCCCTTGGTAAAGTAAGAAATATTCTTTTCCACAATGGAGGGGTTTTCAAGATAGTTACTGGATAAAAGATTTAATATTTGCTGAGAAAAAGCCAAATCTAAATAGTGATTGTCACAGACCATAAGCACCTCCGATACAGAGGTGCAATTTTTCTGCAGTGAATTGCCTATAAGTTTTTCAAAGTCATTTTCCAGAGAGTTTACAAAGAAGGCATATATCACGATGAAAATCACGGTAAAGGGAATGAGCATATAGATAAATATTTTCTTAAGAAACTGGAAGAAAATGCTGTTCCACCTGTTCTCTCTTATAAGAGAAATTACCTTTTGAAAATTTCTGTTCATTATTCCTTCCTCTCTTCAAGGTATTGTTCTCTGTATTGCTGAGGTGTTATGCCGGTAATCTGTTTAAACAGTTTATAAAAATACGATTCGCTGCTAAAACCTATGCTTTCGCATATCTGAGATATGGATAAATCGTGTTTTTTAAGTAATTGCTTTGCACGCTCTACGCGTATGTTTCTGATATATACGGAGAAGTTTTCTCCCGTTTTCTTTTTGAAGTATGAACTTAAGTATATAGGGTTTAAGAATACATGCTCTGCAACATCCGACAGGGTAATCTGCCTGTGAAGATTATCATAGATATATGAAATGCATTTTTCTATGGTATCGTTATCATTGCCGGCTGCAGTGTCGTTTTGCTGTACGCTCATAATAAGATGCTTCATGCTGGATGACCTGGATATTATGTTGTATTTCACATCGAGTGTGAATATATCCTTGAAGTTATTTTTGATGTGCTCCAGACACCTTAACATATTTTCTTCCATGGAGGATATGTTCTTCTTGGCAATTGCCAGTATGAACAACTCATCAAACCAGAAGTTGAATGTAGCAAAACATATGGAATCCGTTTCAAGTGAAGTTATTTTCATTACTGCATCCTTAAATTGCGATGTGGAATATTTCCAGTGGTTGGTAATAAAATCATCAAAATTCAGGAAAGTCAAATTTATAAGTACGCAGGGATTATTAAGTATTTGCTCGGGAATATCAGACACGGCAAACTCCTCTGCGGTACTGCCGATGGAAGCGGAGGTGTTATAGAAAATACTTGCAAATATATTCTGAATATCTCTTGTAAGTGAGCTGTTCTTAAACGGAATGGAATCAAGAATGTCACTTTTGTTTGCCGCTTTTACTGCTTTTTCAAGAATTTCAATGAGAGTAGAAAGCTGTATGGGCTTTAGAATATAATCGAATACATTATACTTAATCGCCTTGTATGCATACTGAAAGTCCCTATGCCCTGTAATAATGATGTACTTGATATCGGGATAAATTTCACGGCATTTTTCAATAAGTGTCATTCCGTCCATAACAGGCATCTTGATATCAGTTATCACAATATCAACAGGGTTTGAGGTTATATATTGATATGCAGACAAGCCATCGTAGAATACGTGACAGTCATCTATACCATAATCCTGCCAGTTCACAGCATTTTTTATGAGATTGGCGGTATGGATTTCGTCCTCTACAAGAACAAGGTTAAGCACGCTTTCAACTCCCTCATTAGCATTTTCTCTAAGCTATATTATCTGCCAATAATTATAAAACATTTAAATGTTGATGACAATTCCAAAAGCCGAAAAACTTAAAAATGAGCATAACAAATGTTTACGTGGAGCATTGTTGCAAAAGTAGTTTGCGTGATAAAATATCATTAAGTATTTGTTGACAAAGGAGCATAGAAATGAAAAATCAGTCAGTAATTAACATCAAATCGAGGAAGAGAATCAACACAAGGATGCTTCAGCTCTACAGTCTGCTTGCATTACCGGTGTTTTTGGTTATTCTCTTTAAGTATGTACCGATGTTTGGTATTATCATCGCCTTTAAGGATTACAAATATAACCTCGGTATATTCGGAAGTGAATGGGTCGGATTAGAAAATTTTAAATTCTTTTTTCAGTCCAATGACTTTTTCAGAATCACAAGAAATACACTGCTTCTCAACGGCGTGTTTATATTTACCGGTGTGCTGGCGGCTGTTACGATAGCCATTCTTCTTTTTGAACTGCGCAGCAGAACAGCAACCAAGATTTTCCAGACAACCATGATCACGCCAAACTTCCTTTCCTGGGTTACGGTATCGTATATGGTGTACGCGCTTTTAAATCCCAGATACGGCTTTATCAATACGACCTTCGGTCTGGATGTCAACTGGTATGCGGAACCTGACAAATGGCCCGGAATACTTACCATTGCCAATATATGGAAGCATATGGGTATGGACTGCATACTCTACTATGCGGCGCTGATGGGTATGGACCACTCGCTCATAGAAGCCGCCGAGGTTGACGGTGCCAACAAATGGCGCAAGATAGTACATATCATGCTCCCGACGCTTGTTCCGATTCTTTGTATCAACTGCATACTCAAAATCGGAAGTATCTTCCACGCAGATTTTGGTCTCTTCTACAACGTACCGAGAAATATCGGTGAACTCTACGAAACCACAGATGTTATAGATACATATGTATTCCGTACCATGAGAGTTGTGGGAGATATGGGTCTTTCCTCAGCGGTAGGTCTCATGCAGTCCATAATAGGCTTCTGCATGGTAATGCTTACCAATGCTATCGTGCGTAAGGTAAGCCCCGACAATTCGTTGCTGTAAGAAATGCGAAAGGAGAAAATTTCAGATAATGAAAAAGAAAAGTATACAAAGTCAGATTATATTGATAGCAATTTTTACGATAGTTTGTGCACTTGTCATTTTTCCGTTTTTGCTCGTAGTAAGCGTGTCGCTCTCCCGTGAAGCGGATATAGTGGAGTACGGTTACAAACTCCTGCCAAAGAATATTGATCTTTCGGCATACAAATATGTGTTACAGAGTCCTCAGGCAATTATCGATGCCTACAAGATAACCATTGCAGAGTCGTTTCTTGGAACCTTCTTAAGTGTGTTGCTCATGGCAATGGCGGCATACGCTCTGTCGGTCAAGGCTCTCAAGGGCAGAAGCTTCTTCTCCATGTTCTTCTACTTTACCATGCTTTTCAGCGGCGGTCTTGTTCCTTCATATATACTTAACACTCAGTATTTGCATCTCAATAACACCTTCTGGATATACATATTCCCGTCCCTTGTCAATGTGTGGCATATGTTTATGATGAGAACCTTCTTCTCACAGATTCCAGGTGAAATATCCGAGTCTGCCATGCTGGATGGTGCCAATGAGTACAGAATATTCCTGCAGATGATTGTACCCTTGAGTAAGCCGGTAATTGCAACCGTATTTCTGCTTGGCTTTCTGGGTAGATGGAATCAGTGGAATACCTCGCTGCTTTACATAGATAACCCCAAACTGGTATCGCTCCAGTACCTGCTCCAGAAGATAATGAAAAATATTCAGGTTCTTCAGCAGAGTGCGGAAATGGGTATTGGTTTAGAAACACAAGGGGATATTCCATCGGAAACTGCAAGAATGGCAATGGCTGTGGTTGTTGCCGGACCTGCATTGCTTATATTCCCGTTCTTCCAGAAGTACTTTGTTAAGGGTCTGACTGTAGGAAGTGTAAAAGGTTAATATAAATGTATTAAATATAAAAGTTTAGAGAGGAGAATTTTAAAATGAAAAATTTTAAGAAAGTGATTTGTCTGCTCCTTACAGTTGTCTTGATGTTTTCTATGGCAGCCTGCGGTGGCGACAAAGATGAAAAAGGTGTCACACTCAAGTGGTTTATTCCCGGTTCTGCACAGACCGATCATGCATCAGTACTCGCAGAGGTCAACAAGATAGTAGAATCCAAACTCGGTGTTAAACTTGATTTGCAGTTTATCGACCTCGGTGCCTTCGGCGAGAGAATGAAGATGAACATGGCAAGTCAGACAGAATTCGACATCATGTGGGTTGGATATGCCAACAACTATGAAAGCGCTGTGGAAAACGGCGGTATTATAGGACTTGAGGAAATGCTCAAAAACACCACTCCCGACCTCAAGGCTTCCATACCTGATTACTTCTGGGAGGCAGCACGCTACGGTGATGATATCTACGCTGTACCCTGCGTACAGATTGCGGCACAGAATTATGCCTTCTGTATCAAGAAGGATTTGGTAGAAAAGTACAATATTGATGTAACTGCCATCAAGACTGTAGATGACATAGAACCTGTCCTTCAACTCATCAAGGAAAAGGAACCGGATTTATTCCCATTCCAGCCCAAATACGGTCCCAAACTCTGGACATTCGAAGATTATCAGAATCTTGATGAAACCTTTCTCGCGGTTCGCAAGGACGATTCCAAGGGTAAGGTTGTAAACCTCATGGAAACCAAGGAATTCCAGAAGGGTATCAAGAAGATGCGCGAATGGTACGAAAAAGGTTACATAAGAGCCGACGTGGCTTCTGCAACAGATGATACACTCGACCTCAACGAAGGTAGATACGGCGTACATATTCAGGTTATGAAGCCCGGTCTCGAGGCTACCTTCAAAAACACCAAGGGCTACGAAATAGTGGCGGTACCCTTTACAACTCCCTTCTTTGACGGAAAGGGTGCACTCCAGACAATGAATGCTATAAGTTCCACATCAAAGCATCCCGAAAAGGCACTTCAACTCCTTGAACTTGTCAATACCGACAAGGAACTTCACAATCTCTTAAGTTTCGGTATCAAGGATAAGCATTACAAAATAAACGAAAATGGCAAGGCAGAATACATAAACGACAGCGGTTGGCAGCCCAAGGCAGACTGGAAGTTTGGTAATCAGTTCAACTCCTTAATACTTGAAGGGCAGAATGATGATGTTTGGGAGCAGACAATCGCAATGAATGAAAATGCTGTCAAGTCAAAACTCCTCGGATTCACCTTCCTTACAACAAATATTACAAGAGAACTTTCCAACGTGACATCTGTTGTCAGTGAGTATAACGCAGGTATGCTCAAGGGCTACAATGACCCCAAGAACTATCTCAGCGAATACAAAGAAAAACTCAAGACTGCAGGACTTGACAAAATGGTAGAGGAAGCACAGAAACAGGTTAACGAATTCCTCAAAAACAAATAATGACTGGAGGAATGTTGATGAACAAAATATTAAAAACGCTTTCGGTATACATGCTTGTCATAGCACTTCTTGTGATGACTCTTCCGGTATATGCAGACGGCGAAGCGGAATCGGTTGTTCCGCTTAATACGGATGAAATTACTCCGGTTTCGGATGAGGCAGACGAACCTGCCGCACCCTTTGCAGGAAGCGGTACGGAAGATGAGCCGTATCTCATTTCCACAGCGGAGGATTTGGTTACGCTTGAAGAACTTACGAATGTAGCAAGCAGCGATGCAAATGCCGTGTATGCTGCAAAGTACTATAAACTCACAAACGATATTGATATGTCGGGTGTTACCTTCAACGGAATTTGCAAGTCCGAAAAGGAAAACGGTGACTGGTTTGCCTCCGTTGGCTTTTCTGGCACGATAGATGGTGACGGTCATATTATAGAAAATATGACAATTGCCAGAACCACTACCGGCTCTAATGCGGCAAATATCTTTGGTGCACTTGTATCCCGTCCCGCCGCAGGATGCACTGTTAAAAAACTTGGATTAGTCAATGCAAGTGTCAGTGCATATCAGTCAGCGGCAGGTTTCATCGGAGGGAGATTCGGTGGTAGTGTAACACTTGAAGATTGTTTTATTAAGACAATAACACTATCTACAACAGTTGCGGGCGCGGTAAATTCCCGAAAACAGTCAGCACCCTTTATAACCTGCACGGTAGCCGGAAGTACAATTAAGAATTGTTATTCTCTCGATGTTACAGGCACAACCGAAGGATGTGCACAGGGAGATTATGGCAGCGGTTCTTATAAGCAATCTACTGCCCAAAACTGCTATAGTACCAATAAATTCCTTGCAGGAAGAGGAATAACTCATACAAATGGTCTTCAGAGTATTGCTAATGCTGCCCCGGAAGATATCGCTGCCTTTATCGCCGCATCGGGCGGTGCCTTTGTTGCGGATGTCAACAATACAAACGGCGGATATCCTTTACTTAAGTGGGAGACCCAGCGCATATCCGACAGCGGAGTTGTTATTATCGCAGACTTTACTGCACAGGCGGACGGAACATACGAATTCGTTATCAAAAACTGTAACACAGGCTCACTTGATGCGGCAGCGGCAGTTGTTTTCTACGGTGAAAACGATATGATGCTCGGTGCCATGGTATACGGCGATACTTCTCTGGAATCTGGAGATACCCTTGAGGATAATACCTCAATCTCAGACATTGCCGGTGCTGTTTGTGCAAGACTATTTTTGTGGAACACCTTGTCCGGACAAGAATTAAATGATTGCTTGGAATACGAAATTTTGAGTGAATAAGGAGAGGTTTAAATAATGAAAAATATATTTGGAAAAATAGTAGGCATTGTGCTTACAATAGCTATGGTTGCAAGTTGTATAAGTTTTACGGCATTTGCAGATTACGATTTGACTGGAACTACAAAGTACTTTGAAGGTGCCGGTACGGAAGCGGATCCGTATTTGATTTCTACGGCTGCGGATTTGGTTACGCTTGCAGAGCTTACCAGAGTTTTGGATTCAACATATGCTGATAAGTATTATAAGCTTACAGCAGATATAGATATGACAGGAGTCGAATTTGATGGTATCTGTGAAAAAGAAAAGACGGAAGAAGACGGTACTCTCGTAGTGGATTCTGACATTTCCGCTTTTAGCGGAACAATAGACGGAAATTACCACGTTATATCAAATATGACTGTTGACAGGTCTGATATCGGAGAAAAGAATAACGTATATGCCGGTCTTATATGCAATTCGGCAGCAGGTGCAGTTATCAAAAATCTTGGTCTTGTTGATGCTTCGGTTAAAGCTTTTTTTGGTGCAGGTGCTTTTATAGGAATTGGCGGTGGTACAATAACTAACTGCTTTGTAAGAGGTGTTGACTTATGTGCTACTACAACTAAAAGTTATTGTGGTGGATTTATTGGCTACGTATATTCTAACGTTAGTATAGATGATTGTTATATTATGGATATTGCACGAAGGAAGTGGGGCACAGAAACAGGTACACTTAACATTAGTACTATACGTGGTACTACGAAGAGTGGTGCTACCTTAACTTTGAGTGATATATACAGCGATGAATTTATTAGTAGTTCTTTGGGAACTAATCTTGCTTCTAAGGTTACGTCAGATACCGATTTTACGACATTTATGACTAATGCAAATGGTGCATTCGAAGATGACACATTTGGTCAAAATGGCGGTTACCCCGTCCTCGCATGGGAAAACGGCTTCTATATTACATTCGGTGAAGGTAACACCATAAAACTTGCCAACAGAGTAAGCGACGCTGTAGATGGTATCATCATAGTAGCCGGCTACAAGGACAGTGACGAAATGGTTGGTGCTGCTGCTCTCAAGGACGGTAATGACGAAGATGTATACGAAATAGAACTGGCAGGTAAGGATGAAGTCACATATACATACACACCTGTTGAAGATGCAACAATCTACAAAGCGTTTGTGTGGAACGGTCTTACAGATTTAACACCTCTTTGTGTTTCAGCCGTATATAATACTGCAGAATAAAATTTGATAGGGGCGGAGCCTCCCTTTGAGGGAGAGCCCCACCCCTTTTAACGATACACTATAATGATAGGAATGATATTATTGAAAAAACGCATAGGAGTAATCTCCATATTACTGGCATGCCTGTTTACCATTAGTGCCGGTGCGGCAGAAATTACCAATGTAATTGTCTCGGATTTTGACAATTCCATTATCACGGTTTCAGGCGATGCCGATGAGGCTATGGTAAGCATAACAATGCTTCCCGAGGATTCGACCCTTGGGGAGGGCAAATACCTCACATCTGATAATATAAGTATACAAAAGGCAGATGTAACAGAGGGAAAATTTACTGCAAACTTCAAGTTTGGCGGTACCTCCGGTGTGTATGATTTCTATGTAAGCGGTAATAGCGAGCCCTACACGATTGAGTTTATCAGCAAAACAGAGGTACTCAAATTTATAGAAGACCTTGGGGACAAGGTGTATTCGGGCACAGAACTTGCAGAAAAACTGAGATATTTTGCACCGGCTATGGGCATAGACCTTGCCTTTGCATCCAATGATGCTGCCATGAACTGTGTTACAAATGCCATTGAAGCAGGCAGTGAACTTATTAAGGAAAATGGCATTACTGCTTTAACAGAAATTGTAAATCAGACCAAGGCAGAGTTAGAACTCCTCACGGCTATTGATGAAGCAGAGAGTGCAACTGTTGTAAACAATATCCTTATTAAGTATGCAGAATCTGCCAAGGTGGATATCACCAAATACAGTGAACTTACAGACTACGGTAAGACTGTCGTTTGCACAGAGTTTGCAGGCAAAGCCTACAGCGATATAGCACAGTTCCGCATAGACTTCGACGAAGCAGTAAAGAATGCTCCCGAAACAGACCCCGACGAAGAGGAGGACGACGATGAAGGTTCATCGCGTCCCTCACGCGGAGGCGGTGGAGGCGGAGTTGTAATCCCCGTA
>JAZNJU010000178.1:0-22466 GCA_045578205.1 Clostridia bacterium
GGATATTTCACCAACCAAAAAAGGACGCTTACGCGTCCTTTTCGGTTGGTGAACCACAGATTCCGGTATACGAACGCCCTGCTTTAATCCGGCGTCAATTTCATTAAGTGTAATTGTTCTGTCGTCACCTGAGTAGTTAAATGTTAATACGACTTTATCATCATAGACAAAAACAGAATTAACAAAGGTTTTTATAAGCCTTTTTTGACACTCTATATCTGTATAATCCATATTTGCAAATTGTTTAAGGAAAAATAGTATGTGTTCTTTTTTGAGGCCCATATCTCGTTTCAGTTTGGCGGCATCAAGAGCTGTTTCGATTTCTGCTTTTTGTGTATCAAGTTCGTCCATTCTCTTTTTGGTTGATTCATTTATAATACCCTGCTCAATAGCTTTGATTAAATTTGACATGGATTTGTTTATGGCGGCTAATGATTTTTGCAGGGATTTGGTATATGATGTTTCTGTGTTTTGTTCCTTGTAATACTGATATGTATTTTCTGCAATGAAATCCAGGAGGACATCATCTTGTAATAATTTTATCGTATTTTCCAAAACAAGCTCTTCTATCCATGCCTGACGGACAGGCTTTTTTGAACACAGCTTTTTCTTTTGTGCTGTACAGATATAGTAATGATGTCTTGTTCCGGATGAACTTGTACCGCACACACCGACCATACCGGCTCCGCATTTGCCGCAGAATAATTTTTCCGTAAGCAGGTAATCTACTTTTGAATTTTTGTGGGCAGCAGCACGCTGATTATAGTTGAGCATTTCCTGAACTTTATAGAAGGTTTCGGTATCTATAATTGGGGGAATTGCATTTTCTATACGGACCTCATTATTATATGAATATACTCCTATATACTTTTCGTTTTTAAGTAAAGTATTCAAACTGCCGAAAGTAAAAGGCTTTCCTTTTAGTGTACGAAGACCTCTGCTGTTTAAATCCTTAACAATTTCCGAAATAGTCTTTCCTCCTGCATACATTTCAAAAATAAGTTTTACGGTTGGCGCGTGCTCGGGATCGATAACGTATTTTTTATTTTCATCGGTAGTGTATCCCAAAGGTCGTGTTCCGCCGGTGCTCTGTCCCTTGGTGGCACTTGCTTTCATCCCTCTTTTGACATTTTGTGAAAGTTGCTCGGAATAGTAGGCTGCCATACCCTCTATAACGGACTCAAGTATAATGCCTTCGGGGGTATCCGGTATGGATTCGGCAACATAATAAATTTTGATACCATTTTTCTTTAAGTGATATTTATTTAAGGCGATTTCTTCCTTGTTTCTGCCGATACGGTCTGTTTTCCAGACAATAAGAGCATCAAATTTATGTTTTGCGGCGTCTGCCAACATCAACTGAAACTGTTCTCTGTTGTCGTTTCTGCCTGTAAGTGCTCTGTCGGCATATACATTGATGATTTTAAGTCCTCGGTTTGCAGCAAATCTTTCAGCTTCCGCTACTTGTCCTTCTATGGACTGTTCGCCTTGTCTATGACTCGAAAAGCGGGCATATACAACAGCGTTCACGGTTATTTCACTCCTTTACGGTATCTAAATTAAGTGCAAGCCTTGCGGTGTTTCTGTCTTTAAGGCTTGCTTTGTCGTAGGCTCTTGCAACCTCAAATGCATTTACAGAGATTTCATTAGGTACATATTCATCGTCACCTGTCCATACTGAGAGCGGAACATTAAGTGTTTCGGACAATTGCAGGGCAATAGGAAGCGGGGCATCTTTCATCTGACGGACAATAATCATTCGTACTTGCTTGTCTGTAAGTCCTGTAATTCTTACTATACTCGGAATATCTAATTCCATCTCTTCCATTATATCAATAAAAACTTTGTAAAATGGTTTTCCGTTTTTGTTTGAACAGATAGAATTGAACACAGCTTCACTTTCTGTATCGCCCAACAAAAAATCTACGGACACTTGCAACCTCTCGGCATATTTTTGCACTTGTTCTATCTTGGGCGAACGTTGTTCGAGCTCGTATCTGCTAAGTATCTGCTTGGATGTTCCAAGAATTGCGGCAAATTCATCCTGCGTCAAGCCCCGTTCTTTTCGGATTTCACGGAGACGCCTTCCAAAAGATGTATAATGTATTTCCACATCAGGCAAATTTTTAAATTCTGCCTGTTCTTTTTTTAATTTTTTCATAAAATCAGCTCCTTTTTTGATATCTGCAACCACATTATAACGCATCAAATCAACATTGTCAATAATTCTTGTCTAAATTCCCAAAAATATCACCAAATAGTTGACAAACGAAACAAATCCAATTATAATAAAGTCAACCAAATGGTGATTTTAAAGATTGTGCACGATTACATCATTTGGAAGCAGGAGGTGATAAACACAGCTTTTAAAATCCGCATTATGCCGAATTTAATTTCGGATGTAGAGAAAAAATTACTGTGCTCCGTATTTCTGGATGCGGTTATTCGTTTTTATGAGGATCCCCAAAATGAAGAGAAGTTCAGAATATGGTGTATGGAGAAAGGAGAATGATGTTTATGAACCAAAGAACAGCAGATATGCTGAGAGAAAAGTACCCCAATCATATTCCTCTTAAAGAGGCAGCAAAATATCTGGGGGTATCACCAAGACAATTATCAAAGCTGATTGCGGACAACCGACAGCCCTTTGCATCAATAGGCGCAAATATCGGAATGAATCAAAAGTATGCCCGCATCTATACAGAACGAATGATTGCTTATTTAAACGGCACTCTGCCTTATGTATAAACTAAATATCGTTTCTGTTTAATGGGGGTGATGATATTCTGTTGGACAATCAAATGGTGTCAGGTGATACATTGCAAAGACGCACTTGTATCACCTGATTTTTGTTTATTAGTAAGGAGGTATATCAATGGCATCAAATAGAATTGTTGATAATCATGTAAAACAGCTTATGGGATATTTTGATAAGTTTAAAAGGCTTATTGAAGATAAAAATCTTGAGGAATTGGAATACATAGCAGAATGTTTTATGTGTGCACTAAGGGATATTAATGCAGAAGCAAAACAAAAATCGAAAAAAGAAATGCTGTTAAGATGTGCGGACGGTATGGGTATTACCGTACAAAAAGAAAATGGAATTCTGAAAGTCACACTTCCGATGATTTTGCCAACCAAAGCAAAATCCAAAGCGGAATATTTGTTTGAACCACTGTTCTTTGCAATGGAAAAAGCTTCGCATAGAGAATCATTTTTCATAGAAGAAAAGGCGATGATGTGTATCAAATTTGTCTACGACAGGAACAACAAAAGAATACCAAGAGGCGATCACGATAACAAGGAAGTTAAACAGGTTATTGATGCAATTTCCGCTTTTGTTGTAGCGGATGACAGTGATGAATATCTGAGCCTTTGCATGGTTTCTTCTGAAGGTGAATATAATCACACGGAAGTTTATGTAATGCCTGAGAAGAACTTTTCGGACTTCTTTTCGGCCTATGTTGTATAAACTGAAACTACTGAAAAAGTCATATCACAAAATAGCAGTTTTTTGAAAAAATTTTATGACACGGCAAGAATTCTGTGGCAATCAGCGTTTTGCAGCATTCTTACCCCGGAAAACGGACCATAATATGTAATACCTGGGTTAAAACAAGACAAAGGAGGAAAAAACGACTATGATAAAAAGGGATACGATAGAATACAGGATAGTGAGCCTTATAGCTCTGGCAGGCGAGATGCAGACGGAAGATTTGTACAGACTGAATCATGGGAAAGAGTACATACGAAAAACAATTTGCAGACTTAATTCAGACGGTTACATAAAGGTATATAAATACGATGATATTAAATGTTTACGATTAACAACCAAATGTAAAAATTATTTAAAAGAAAATTATCCGGAAAGATTTTCAGACTGTTTTATCGGTGCTTCTTCTACTAATAAAATCCGAAGTGATGTACACAGACGAACACGCTATCACAGGCTTGGAAGAATTTTGGTTTTACTTTACCTTGCAGACGTAAAAATTTTTGCGGACGAAAAAAGCTTAGCTAAAAATACTCTTGGATTCACCCGTGCAGACGGAGCAGACTTCACAGACTACTGCGCAGACAAAAAGACAGCAGAGTTTTATACATCTGCAGAACTTAAAGTAGAAGGGCTATTTATGAATGCAAGAACTTCCAGAGCATTGGGGATTATTTATTCTCATCCGGATGTGTATATAATTTATAATGTTGCAGATGGGGTTTTTAAATGGGAAAACAAGACCGAGGAAAGCTTCTTCTACAGAGCTAAACAAACATTCCTTTGGGAATTGCTCAGAAGTCATTATCAATCACCAAAGCTGATTTTTGCAGGAAATAATATGGATACTATGAAATACATATTAGAAGCAAAAAATACCGGAATTAAAAAGGTATTTAGCGGAAAGAGCAACTATGATGAAATTTTCTTTATGGATACTTCAACAGATGGCGAAAAACAGCTAAAATACCTCATAAACGGCATATACAGAGAAGACATTAACAGGCGTATTAATGAGCATTTTTCTGCAGATGGCAGATATAGCAGGTACTACAGTAAAACGCCTGACGGAACTATAGTTGTAAATTGTACTGCTTGTAATATCCCTGCTATGGAATATGTTAAAGAAATCTCTTTAAAAAACGGAGAAACAGCATATATTATCTATTTTCAATTTCAGGAGCAATGTGTTGAAGAGTATTTTGGTAATGAGAACAATGTTATATATTTCAGGTTGGAACAATGAAAATTATTGATTTCTTTGGATTCAAAATATATAAGGAATATTTGTATTTATTTAAGGAGTTATATTTTTACGTACTATACAATTCATATCCGACTTATAACTATTATTTACCGGGCTGATGTGAATAACGATTCGTATGGGTAATTGTGATATGTACGGGCAGACTAAAGCTCTGACAGCCAAAAATCTTTGTAATGAATAATCCTGTGAATGTTGTGCAGACAATACAGACGGCACAGACACGAGAAAATACTAAAAATTTGTTTGATAAAGCATTGACATTATCTCGGTTAACCGATATAATATATATCGAAAGAAGGTGTATTGCTATGACAATTCAGAGTTTGATGGAATCCAAAAATATAACTCGTTATCGCTTGTCAAAAAACAGCGGCATACCATATACAACAATAACAGATATTATCAGCGGAAAAGCAAAGCTTGAAAAATGTACCGCTGAAACTATATATAAACTGTCAAAAGAACTCGATGTTTCCATGGAAAGCTTGTTGGACCCTTGTTTTGAAACTAAAAGCAGTTTTGAACTATATAAGAGTAATGTCTGCCATCGTTTAAAGGAATTAGGAGATATCGGATTTATTATTGATACTCTCGAAAATAATGAAGTCCGCAAACTGTATGAAAAAAAGTGGTATCCGGAAAGCTTATATTTACTTGCTATGGTTGATTATATCAGCAGAGAAAATAACATTCCGGTTTGCACAGAGTATAACGATATCAGAAAATGCAGATTGGAGGAAACAATATATCCAAAGAGTATTCTTACTGCATTTGCAGTGGCGAAAAATGATGATATAAAGAAAATCGCATATCGTGATTCTATTCCTGAATTCAGACGATTTAATATAGTAGAGAGCGAGGTACGAAATGTCATCTGATAACAAAGTTTTTACAAAAGAAAACCTGGATACTTATCTGAAAGAACTAGCCAAAGAGTTCAGAAAAATCAACGGTAAATCAATGCCTGCTGAAATTGTTTTAATAGGCGGTGCAGCCATACTTGTGAATTATGGGTTCAGAGAAATGACAACCGATATTGACGCTATAATACATGCTGCATCTTCTATGAAGGATGCCATTAACCGTGTTGGAGATAAGTATGAGCTTCCCACCGGGTGGCTCAATACTGAATTTATGCGTACCGGCTCGTATTCACCCAAGCTCAATCAGTTTTCCGTTTACTACAGAACGTTTTCAAATATTTTAGAAGTGAGAACAATTGCTTCGGAGTATCTTATTGCTATGAAGCTTCGTTCGGGAAGAAAATATAAAAACGATTTATCTGATATAATCGGAATTCTTGCAGAACATGAGAAAAGGGGAGAACCAATTACTTTAGATTCTGTTAATGTTGCAGTAAATAATTTATATGGTGGCTGGGACGAGTTCCCCGAAGATTCTAAAAAATTTATCGAAGATGCAATAAGTAACGGCAATTACGAAGAAATTTATTCTTTTACCAATGCGGAAGAAAAACGCTCCAAAGAAATTCTGGTTGGATTTAACAAGGAATATCCGGGTGTAACAAATGAAGCAAATATAAATGATATTTTAAAAAATCTTAAGAACCGCCAATAGATAATTATAAGTCCCTTTGTTCTGCTATCTGTGCAGTAAAACAGAGGGACTATATTTTGGATATGTATCTCGAAGAAATAGGGTATCCGGTAAATTTGAATAAATAGGCAAAATGGGAGGTGTGTATAGTACAACAGTGATATGATGCATCTCTTTTTGTTATTTAAAATTGGCAAAAACCGGTAAAGAATTGCCAAAAATCGGGAAGAAATTGGGGCAAATCGAGAAATGGTTACATATTCAGGCCACTTTTTAGGGTTGTCGTATTTGAATAGTGAAAAATATCAGTTAAAATATAATTGACAAAAAATCTAAAAGGGAGGAAAACACAATGGTAACTTACTATACCGCAATTGGAAAAATGATTACAAAAGATGATAATGGAACAAAGGTTCCGGTTATTATGGTTGAGGATTCGGAGCTTATGATGATAGCGACGAATAACTGAGCCTTTGCAAAGAATGTACCATATGATTTAATGATAAAAATATGCAAGCTCCACTACTGGTTTTTAGTGGGGCTTGCTTTCGTTTAACATATGTATCATTTGATTTTAATTTACCGGTTTTGTATATTTTAAAGGAGTGGCATTAAAAATCTTATTTCACATCTACAAGTATGCCTTTTTCACGGCTTTCTATTATGGCATCAATAATTTTTGCTGCCTTGTAAGCATCTTCCGCAGTGGCGGCTTCCACGGGAACTCCTTCCAGAATAACATCAGCAAAGTGCTCAAGGGCATTGAACCAACCTTTGTCCACACCATAATTTATGTAGTAAAGATAAGGCTCATGGTAGGAATATACGGGCTTCCCTTCTTCGCGTGCAACTTTTTCTGCGCGAGCTTCTTCTTGTACGAGAAATTTTCGCACGGCTATATCTGCCTTGAGGCCTTCGTTTTTGTACCATTGTGCTTGGAGGTAGTCGTGTTCTACATGACTGTGTCCCTCGTAGTACTTACATTCTACTTCGCCGGGAAGACCGAAACTGTGGAGTTCACAGAAGTCATCAACTGTTACAAAGCCCTCTTCTGTAGTAGCTTCAAAGTGCTCCTTGGGAGTCTCTCTGGGTACATAGCCTGAGCCGAGCATCATAGCGCTTGAACCATTTTCAAACTGCAAAAGAACATTGTCTTCGTCGGGGCGGGAACTGTAGCAGTATACTGTTTTAACTTCGCTGTCTGCAAAATAGCGAAGAATGTCTATAATGTGGCAACACTCAATGATAATACGCTTTCCCATTATGTTCATTTTTCTGCCCCAGTCCAGAGCAAATGGGTCAGCTATGCGGTAGTATGCCGCTTTCATTCCGCCATTTCTTTCAAGTATACCTTTTGCATCACGATAAGAGGGTGCGAGTCTTCTGTTCATACCTACAAGAACTCTCTTGCCGGATTTTTTTTCAGCTTCAACAACCTTCTGACAGTCTTCGGATGTTTCGGCAAGGGGTTTTTCTACATACACATATTTACCTGCGTTAAGTGCCTCTATGGTAAGGGGAACATGCTCTTCTTCTCTTGTTGCTATTACAACACCGTCTATATCGGGATTGTAGAGCACCTTTTTGTAGTCGCTTTCGGTGGGAACATGAGGGAATCTTTCGGCGAGGTCCTTAAGCGTAGACTCGTTTACATCGCAAAAGCAACAAAGGTTAGACTTTTTGCTTTTGATAAGATTGGAAATGTGCTGGCTTTGTGCAAGGTTGCCGCAACCTATTACTGCAATATTTGCTTTTCTCATTATAATAAAACCTCCTTTTTTCTGTATTATACATCATGTATATGGAGAATGCTTTGCATAAAATTGTCATTAATTTAATGAAAATTGTCGATGTTTCCAATAAATGCGCATTGACAATTTAATCAAAATTGTGTATTATATCTCCCGAGAGGTGATTGGATGGACAATGTAAATGTCATAAGCACATTAGATACATATTATCCACCATTTGGGCGAATAGATATGCATAACCACACTTTTTTTCATTATATATATGTATACAAAGGAAACGGAAATATAGAGATAGATGGTGTGGAATTAAGTCTTACCGAGGGATATATTTACCTTGTAAAGCCTACCGCAAGGCATGGCTTTGAGGCAGGGGATAATGGTATGTCCACCATTGAATTAAAATTTGATTTGGCTACAAAGGATGTTTATTCTAAAATGTGTTCACTTCCAAATATGCTTGATGCAAAGGACACCGATGTACATAGCATACTTAAAAAAATGGCATCGGAGATGAACGCAGACGATAAATACGCAAATACCATGGAAGAAATAAAACTTTCCGAACTTATAATAACTCTTTTTCGTATAAACCGCAGTTTCCACTCTGATGTCACAAACAGATTTTCGGAGGTAATAGGGTACATAAACCAAAACCTCAAAGAAGAGATAGATTTGAAGAGTCTTTCAGAAATTGCTTATATGGATAAGGTGTACTTTTTAAAAGAGTTCAAAAAGCATACGGGCATAACACCAATGCGTTATGTAAAGAAAATGCGTATAGAAAAGGCGAAAAGTCTTCTTTGCCATTCCGACATGAACATAACGCAGATTTCGACATCGTGCGGATTTACAAGTATACACCATTTCAGTAATGTGTTTAAAAAAGAAACAGGATTAAGTCCTGCATTATATAAAAAAAACAGTAAAGACATGTAAACATAACATGTCTTTACTGTTTTTTATGCATAGCTTTGTATTCATTAGGTGTTACATCGTAGAACTCTTTGAATTTCTTAAAGAAATAGCCAATGTTATTGTAACCCACCATGTCGCATACTGCCGTAGCTGACAGCGAGTCATCGCTTGTAAGAAGCATTGCGGCACGGGTAAGTCTTGTAGAGGTGAGGTAATCGGAAAATCTCTTGCCTGTCTTCTTTTTAAAATACGAACTGAAGTACACAGGATTCATAAACACATGCTGTGCAACATCGTTTAGCGATATGTTTTCTCTAAGGTGCTCATCGATGTAGTTCATTGCAGAATTTATTACCTCATTGTTGGTAGTGGTATCAGGGAGTACAGCAGAACTCTCATCTATGTTTATAAGCTCGCAGAGGGAGCTGTAGTGCCTCAGAAGACTTATCTGGATGTCGGTATTTAAAACATACTTAAAATTTCTCTGTATATCCCCTATAAACTTGTCTGTTACGTTCTTTACATCGTCTGTTTTATGGATTATAAGCCATGTTATATTGCTGTACGAGTAGAGCGTAAGTGAAAAATATCCGTCACTTGATTCAAAAGGATGAATGTTTGTTATGGAGTGGTAGAGTTGAAGAGAATCGTACTTATATGTTTTATTAAGAAACTCTGAAAAGTCCGTTATGTTTATAGTTACGAGTGTACAGGATGCATCCTCGGGAGGGATCTGTACACCTATGGATTTTAACTGATTTTCCATTTCCTCTCTGTCCGATATGTTTCCGCAGATTAGGTTGGAAAAGAAGATCATGCGCATATCGGTATCGGCTATAGATGAGAACAGAGATGCCTTTTCCGTAAATGTTGAGGCAATTTTTTCAAGGGAAGCCGTTATCGCTTTGTAATCCATTGGCTTTGTAAGGTAGTCTACCACATTTTCGTATCTAAGCGCTTTTCGTGCATATTCAAAATCCCTATATGCACTAAAAAGCAGTATGCGTGCACCGGGATTTTCTTTGCTGCACAGTTCCACAAGTTCAAGCCCGTCGGGCGAAGGCATGCAAATATCGGTTATCATTACATCAAAATGGTGTGATTTAATATACTCTGCAGCATCTTTGCTTGAGGAAAAGATACCGGCAATTTCGTAACCAAGACAGTCCCATTTAATTATCTTTTCAAGACCTACAAGGCTTATTGCATCGTCATCTACCAGAATAACCTTTAATGGCATATTAAATCACCTCCTTAATTCAATTATACTTAATTTTTCCTAAAAGTATATAAAATATCTTTGGAAAATATATAATTATTTTAATTTTTATTCATTTCAAAGTCCGTAACATCAGGTATTGTAAGCGTAACCTCGGTAAGTCCTTCACATGTGCCTATGTGGCATCCGTATTCATCACCGAATACAAGTTTTATTCGTTTGTTGGTATTAAAAAGTCCCACATGTTTTCCTTTTGATCCTATAGAGGAGCGGAGCATATCATTCAGATTTATTATAGTTTGTCTGTCAGGTAAAGGTCCATTGTTCAATATTCGAAAAATAATTTTTTCATCTTTCTTTTTAGCATATATCTTGAGGAGACCTCTTGTTTTGTTATGAAGTTGTTTTATTCCGTGTTTAAAGGCGTTTTCAATAATAGGCTGAAGAGAGAATTTAACAACGATACTTTCCTTTATATCCGGATCTACATCCCACTCTGTATCAAAGTTCTTTGCGGATAGGAGGTTTTGTATTTTAAGATATTCCTTTGAATAAGCAATTTCCTGCTCCACAGTTACAAGGTAGTGTTGTACATCTATAGATTGGGAGAGAAGTCTTGACAGTATAAGAATGGTATCACTTTCCGGATTGTCCGGACCGTGGTTTATCATAAGGGAGGTGTTTAGTGCATTTAATGCGTTAAAGATAAAGTGCGGAGTAAACTGAATTTGCAAGACCTGCGTCTGAAGTTTTTTCAGAGCAACCATGCTTTCAAGAAGTTCCTTTTCAAGATGCTGATTTTTACTCTTCATTCGGATAATATTCTGGTTTATATACATTATTTCGTTTGTTGAATTATTGAAGGGTTGTTCCGGCTCGGTGTCATTTATATTCATAGCAATATCGTTTATAATTTTGTAGTTGTGAGATGACAGAATGTACGAAAGCACCATCGATGATATAAGAGTGGTTGTCAGGGTAAGCACAAGCATCCATATAAATGCAGAGTATATGGATCTGTCGTGTTTTATTTCTATATACAAATAAGTATTGTTGCTCATGGGAGAAACCATTCGTGTGTAATGAGCAGATTGCTTTATATATTTTTCGTTTTTAAGTTCGGGTCTTATGGCGTTGGAATCACCGTATGCGAAAAATGCATTGCCATCTTCTGTTACAAGTTGCAGGGTGCAGTTTTTGAGGGAAATATCGGAGAATATATCAGATTTTATGTTAAAAATCATAAGACCCGCGCTCTGCATATTATCTATAAGATTGTAGCATAGACTAAAACTGTTTTTGTCCTTTACCGCAAAGCACAAATTGTTTGATGAGGCATTGTACCAGGGCTTGCCCGAAAAGTTTTCGTATCTGGAACTGTTGTATGTGGAAAGCACATATCCCGCCCTTTTGCTGTATATGTCTACACTTTCTATGTTGGAAGAAAGTGTACAGTGTGTATTGGCGAGTTTTAAGGGATTTTGCACAATTGCCAAAGCGTTTGAAGACAGCGACACTATATCGTCTGTTTTCAAAAATATATCAACGCCGGAATCAACCATAAGTGTGGAAAACAGATTTTCCGTTTCTTGATATATGTCCTCTATTCTGCTCGAAACAGAAACAAACACCCTTTCCGAGGCAGTCTTTGCTTCGGAGGTTATATTTTTATAATAGTAAAAGGAAGCAAAAATATTAAGAGCAAGAGCGGGCAGTGTTATAAATATAAGAGACCTCTTTAAATTTAAAAAGAATACACTGCTCTTGTTGAACTGTAATATAAGATTTTTATAATTTGTTTTTATTTGGGACATATAAAACCCTCTTTTACGGTAGTTTAGTTTTATTCTACAATGTGAAAATAACTGTTGTCAAGAACATATGCACCGCACGGCAATTAAACTTGAAATAGTGTAATAAAAACTGAAGATTATTGATTGTTTTTTTCGCTTGTTTTATTAAAATATAGATATATAGTGCGATATCAGCCGATTTTTTTAGAAGGAGTAATCAACATGGACAGGAAAGTTAAAATAGGCGTAGTCGGTCTGGACCGCGGCGTGTTTGTGTTAAATGCCGCAAAGGTTCTGGACGACAAGATGGTTATTTCCGCTGTTTGCGAAATAAACGACAAGAAAATAGAAGAGGTTAAGCATCTTTTTGCACCGGAAACCAAGGTGTTTAAGGATTATGACGAATTCTTAAAGGAGGACCTCGATGGCGTAGTGCTCTGTAACTATTTCTATGAGCACGCAGCCTTTGCCATTAAGGCTATGGAAGCCGGAAAGGCGGTACTTAGCGAAACTACCGCAGCAGCATCTCTTGGAGAATGTATAGACCTCGTAGAGGCGAAGGAACGCACAGGCGGTAAATATATGCTTGCGGCAAACTGCCCCTACTTTAAACCCCTCGCAGGCATAATGTCCAAGGTGGAAAGCGGAGAACTCGGTCGAGTTGTTTGTGCCGATGCGGAGTATGTTCACCCAAGTCCCAATCCTCCCACAAAGCTCCCCGACCTTGATAACCTCCACTGGAGGCAGACACTCCCTCCGTGCTACTACAATATGCACACCTTGGGACCACTAATGTACATAACAAATTCCGTGCCCAAAAAGGTAATAGGCAAGGCACCAAGCATACCCACACCCACACGGCTTAACGATACCCCAAGAACCCTTACCATTACAGAGATGGACAACGGTGCGGTGTTTAACACAACCGGCTCGGTAAGAGTTGGTACCCACGGCAAGTGGTACAGGGTGATATTTGAAGACGGCACCATGGAGACCGAAAGATTCGACTATGTATATGACAAGCTCATCACCATGGGCAAGAATGTTCACTCCACAGGCATATCTTACCCCGATTGGCCCTGGGGCGACCTTACAGATGAAGAAAAGAAAAAGTATCTGGAGGGACTCACAGCCATAGGCCATGGTGGTATAGACTTCTTTGTGGTTATGGACTTTATAAGATATGTCCGTGATGATAAAGAGCCTTTCTTTGATATCTATCGTTCCATGGCATTGTCTGCGGCAGGCATACTTTCGTGGTACAGTATCCTAAACGCTAGCCGAGAGTACGATATACCCGACTTTAAAGATAAAGAGGCAAGAGAGGTGTTTCGCGGTGACTACCGTATGCCCTTTGCCAAGAGATACAAGGACCTTACTTTGCCTTGCAGGATAAGTAAGTTTGAAACAGAAGATGGAGAGTGAAATCAGTACTATGAATAAAAATACCGGCACAGCAGAGTGCAAAAAGCCTATGAGACTTAAAAGAAGAAATACAACCGAGAATTTTCAGGTGTGGTCATTGGCTATAGTGCCCATAATTCTTGTAATTGTGTTTTATTATCTGCCTATGGTAGGTATAATAATAGCCTTTAAAGATTACAACTATGCAGGTGGCATATTCGGAAGTCCCTGGGTTGGATTTAGAAACTTTGAACTACTCATAACTTCCAACGTTTTTGCCCGTATTACCAAAAATACCCTCTATATGAATTTTATCATTATTATAATAGGAATGATAGCGGCAGTAATGGTGGCTCTTTTCTTGTTCCGCCTCCGAAGCCGTAATGCTACAAAACTTTACCAGACAGTAATGATAACTCCCAATTTCCTTTCATGGGTTGTAGCTTCATATATGGCATTTGCAATTTTGCATCCGTCAAACGGTGCGTTAAACGGTCTTTTAAATGCGTTTGGCATAAAGGATATAGATTGGTATGCCAAGCCGGAAGCCTGGCCCACGATACTCACGGTATCGTCTGTGTGGAAGCACGTTGGTATGGATTCGCTTCTCTACTATGCAACACTTATGGGAATTGACTCTTCGCTTGTAGAAGCGGCACAGGTAGACGGAGCGACCAAAAGACAAATCGACAGACACATTATGATACCCTCACTTGCAGGTATCATATGCATACAGCTTATTTTAAAGGTTGGAGGCATATTCAGAGCCGATTTCGGACTCTTCTACCAGATACCCAGAAACGTAGGTGCACTCTATAGTACAACCGATGTTATAGATACATACATTTTCCGTGCCATGAGAGAAACAGGCGACATGGGTACTTCGTCTGCTACCGGACTTTTGCAGTCTATTGTAGGCTTTGTACTGGTTGTTGCAACAAACTTTGCAGTAAATAAAATCGACAGCGATAAGGCTTTGTTCTAGGAGGTGCCGACGTGTTAAAGAAAATAAAAGAAAAACAACCGGGTTTAAATTTAGGATTTTTAATACTTTGTGCACTAATCCTTTACCCAATGCTTATGGTAATAGCTGTTTCTTTTTCGTCCGAAGCGGACGTATCTAAATACGGTTATTTACTCATTCCCAAAAACATAGATTTTTCCGCATACCAATACATTTTCAAGAACCCTGCAAGGATAATTGATGCATACAAGGTTACGGCGTTTTTCTCCGTTACCTACATGGTTCTAAGCGTTTTGCTCATGGCGATGCTTGCATATCCGTTATCCTTAAAATGGTTCAAACCCAGAAAAAAGCTCAATTTTCTTATTTACTTTACAATGCTTTTCTCGGGTGGCTTGGTTCCATCATATATACTCATAACTAAATACTTAATGCTTGGCGATACAATTTGGGTATACATAATTCCCGGACTCATAAGCCCTTGGTATGTGTTTATGATGAGAGCATTTTTCGCCGATTTGCCCGATGAAATGCTTGAAGCTGTAAAAATCGACGGCGGTGGTCAGTATACGGCATTTTTCCGTTTTGTGCTTCCGCTTTCAAAACCGGTTATAGCTACCGTTGCTCTTATGATGCTCCTTGCCAAGTGGAACGACTGGAACACAAGTATGCTTTACATATACAACACAAAGCTTTACTCATTGCAGTTCCTTCTTCAGGATATTATGCAAAACATCAATTTGGCACAAAATTCCGATATGATGAATTCTAATATGATAAAACTTTCGGATATCCCAACAGAAACGGTACGTATGGCAATGGTAATTGTAGTTGCAGGTCCTGCCATGGTAGTGTTCCCCTTCTTCCAGAAGTACTTTGTAAAGGGACTTACCGTAGGAAGTGTAAAGGGTTAATAAATTTATATATGTATTTAAAAAGGGAGGAAACAAAAATGAAATTAGCAAAAAGACTATTGGCAATACTGATTTTGGGTGTAATGATGATTTCCTTGGTATGCGGTTGCTCAAAGGACGACGGAAAAACAGTAACACTCAAATGGCTTGTTCCCGGCGAAGCGCAGCCCGACACAGCCAAGGTTATGGCGGAAATCAATAAGATTATTGAACCGGAAATCGGTGTTAAGCTTGACCTTCAGTACATATCCACAAGTTCATTTAACGAAAAACTTAAGATGAACATGGCATCGGGCGGAAACTTTGACATTTGCTTCACATCAAGCTGGACAAACAAGTACCTTCAGGCAGTAGATGACGGCGGACTTTATGACATTACAAATCTGGTAGACGATGAATTAAAAGCTACAATGCCCGACTACGTTTGGGACGGTGCCAAGGTTAACGGCAAGCTTTATGCAGTTCCTAACTATCAGGTAATGTTCAAGCAGGTTGCAGTATGCTTTAGAACAGATCTTGTTGAAAAATACGGTTTTGATGTAGAAAGCGTAAAGCACATAGAAGACATTGAACCCTTCTTAAAGACTATCAAGGAAAACGATCCCGACCTCTTCCCCTACAATGCATCAAGAGTGGCAGAACCCTGGCTTGTAAACAGAAATGTAGGCAGTCTTGGAAGCGACGTTTCCTACGATGCTGACACCAAGAAGTTTGTAAACACAAGAGAAAACGAGTACTACGAAAGAGCGGTTAAAGTTCTAAGAGATTGGTACAAAAAGGGATATATCCGCTCCGACTTTGCGGCAAGCGGAAGAGACTCTAATCCCACAGACATAAATCAGGGTAAATACGCTGTTAAGGTAGATGGCTGGAAACCCGGTATAGAAGAACTCCAGACAGGTGTTCACTACACATATCAGCCCATTGGAGAGCCCGTAGCTCAGACTCCCATGGCAGCCCTCACAGCTATAAGTGCTACCTGTAAGCACCCCGAAAAGGCTATGGAGCTTATTAAACTTATGAATACAAATGAGAAAGTTTATACTCTCATTTGTTACGGTATAGAAGGAACACACTACGACCTTAACGACGAGGGCAAAATTGTCCTTAAGGAAAACTCCGGTTATGTTCCTCAGGGCGACTGGCTCTTTGGTAACCAGTTCAATGCACCTCTCTCCGAGGGTATGGCAGACGACACTTGGGAATTAACCAAGAAATTAAATGCCGAAGCAAAGGTACTTCCCACACTTGGCTTTGTTGCGGATACTACCAACATATCCATCGAACAGGCACAGATTACTGCTACAATTTCCGAGTATGATGACTTCATTACAGTACCCGATTACGAGGACTTCAAAGCAAAGAGAAAGAAAGCCATGGAAGCAAGCGGATATGAAAAGGTATTCAACGAACTCAAAAAACAGTTTACAGAATACTTAAAGAATAAATAATTTTATCATAAGCGCCGGAGACAGCGGTGCCTGCTTGGGCACCACTGTCCGGTGGCACTTAATTTAACTTTTGACTTCAAAAGGAGAATAACATATGTTAAAAAGAATTTTATCGGTATTTTTGAGTGTGGTTATGATATTGACCGTGCTGTCGGTATCAGGTATCGGTGCTTTGGCGGCAGCAAAGCCGACAAGTGCGGCAACTATTGCCAGTTGGGACGATGGTATACTTGGTATAGATGTAACCAAGAATTCCCCCAGCTATCCCTATGTTACCGTAACTGCTCCCGCAGAACTCAATATGCTGGAAAATCCGATATATCACTATCAGAACAATACACCTTGCCTTGGTGCTATGTTCAGTATTGCGTCGGGTACACTTGCAGCAGGAAACAGTTATGTACTTTCCTATAATGTTCGAAATAATAATCCAAACGTAGATGCTACTGTTGTTGCGGGACTTATAGACGGTACCGGAAAAATCAGTCCGAACAATGTTGTTACGGATGTAATCACAGGTTCCGAGGAGCAGACCGTAACAAGAATAATAACTCTTGCATCAACTGATGTTCAAACGAATAAAACATATCTCAGAATAGGTCTTGGTATCAGCAATACTCACAATTGGTTTAAGAACAGGGAAGACCTTGCGTTTGTTCCCAATTCCGAAATCGTATTTGACTATTCAAATGTGTATTTTGCCAAAGAAGTCGTGTACAGTATGACTGCTTCTTTCGATGATGCACTTGTACCCGCAGGCGGTGCGCAGACAGGAAGCGCAGCCGTACTGAATCAGGTTGGACAAAAAGGTACTCTCAACCAGAAAGTGACCGGTAAGGTTACAGATATGGACGGAAACGACGCAGAAGGCTTTACCGTATTTGGCAATTCAGACGGTACATTTAAAGTGAGCGCTCCTGCCAATGCAGAAATTGGAGCCAAGTACAAGGTAGTTGTTTCAAACGATGCAAACGGCGAACATATGGACGCAGAGGCGGAATTTACCATAGCAGAAAAGTTTATCTGCGACAGTGAGGCGGGCACAGATCCCCTCTATGGCATAGAGATTACCGCAGATGGAGACTATCCCGATGCACTCGGTGCATTGGGCTCATATATCATGGAAGCCAAACTTACAGACAGCAACGGTCAGGTTGGCTCTAATGTACAGAGTTTTAAATGGTATGCGGTTACAGGTGACAGAACAGAACTTGCAGATAACTTTGTGATCACTCCCTCCGACGATACCAAAACGGCAACAGTTAAAATAAATCCTGCTGTAGAAAAGGGAACATACTATATAATTGCAGAATCTACTGCCGATGAATCCCTCGGTATGCTTAAGGGCTTTGAAATCACAGTAGACAAATCCAAGGATATAAAAAATTTTGTTACACTCTTAAAGAGCGATACGGACGAATCAAAAACAAAAATTAAAGATACTCTTGACACAAGTCTTAAGATTCTTGATATTACAGATCCGCAGGCAGTTTCACTGGATGCTGATGTGTTTATAGCACTCCTTACAGCAAATGATGAAGATGTTACAAAGGATAATGTACAGGAATATACATTACAGACTGCAATACTATCTCTCTATAATTCAAATCCCAAAGAAGTATCTCTTACAGCCGAGGACGGTAACTTTAAGTATGCTGATGGGCTTGACCTTGCATCTATGGACGATGACGGAATCACTATATACTCGCTTTTAAACGAGGTTATGTCTTCCGAGGGCTTAGCGGCACTCCAGAGTGATGTTAAAGCCCGCAAGGACTACGAGAGCATAGCCGATTTCACCGATGAAGTTAAAGAGCAGATACTCTTAAATGCAATACAGTATCCCGATTCTCTTGGTACGGGTTACATAGAAAAAATACTCACCGAGGAAAACATAAATGCAGTAGGTGTAGATGCAACAGGTTATCTTGCACTTGATGATGAAGACAAGAAACTTATAAATGCAGAGATTGCAAGAAATGAATATACACTTACAACTCTTGAAGCGGTGTTAAAAGATGCAGAGCCTTCCGAGGACGAAGAGGACGAAGAAGACGAGGATGAAACTCCAAATAGAGTTTCGAGACCTTCCGGCGGATTTGGAGGCAGCATAACCACCGAAAATACTCCCAAGGAGGAAGAAAAAGCACAACCGAAGGAATTTACAGATGTTCCTTCAACCCACTGGGCATACAGCGATATTTATTTCTTAAGAGAAATAGGTGCTGTTTCCGGCGTTACCGAAGAAATTTTTGACCCCGAAGGCGTAGTTACAAGAGAACAGTTTATAAAGATGCTTATTGATGCTTTAAAGATTTCACATACACAGGGCGGCAGTACTTTCGAAGATGTAGCATCCGGCTCCTGGTATGAAGTATATGTAAAAACAGGTGTGGCAGCAGGTATCACAACAGGTATAAACAGCACGACTTTCGGAACAGGAAATGCAATTACAAGACAAGATGTTTGCACAATGCTTGTAAGAGCATTGGGACTTGAAATGTCCGACAACGCAAATCTCAGATTCAAGGATTCCACGGAGATTGCACCCTATGCAAAAGGTGCGGTTGCTGCACTGGAAGAATATGCTGTTATAAACGGTTTTGAAGACAACACTTTCAGAGGCTCCAAGATTTGCACAAGAGCCGAAGCGGCAAAGATTATTGCCAAAGCGGTTAATGTTGCCAATGTATTAAAGTGAAAGGAGAGGTAAATATATGAAAAGAATTATATCACTTGTTCTTGCGGTTGCAATGATTGCAGGCAGTTTTGCACTTACTGCATTTGCATCGGAAGATACAATTTATACCGAAGCAGAAAACTTTGCCTTCTCCCTTGGCATAATAGATAAGGAAACCTACGATTCCGATGCCTTGCTTACGAGGGCGGAATTTGCAGAAATCATTGCTCGTTTCCTTGGCTTAAAGGATCCCAATGCCGAGTACAATGCTTGGAACGATGCTACCTTTGGTGCAGATGACAAAGACGAGCCTGCACAGGGTGCTACCGCATATGCATTTACTGACATAGATGTGTCTTTGCCTCAGTTTGAAGCAATAAATGCAGTATGCAGTTATGGTTATATGAACGGTGTAACAAGCACACATTTCCTGCCCAACTACAGCATTACTTTGGGTTCGGCAGTAAAGGTTCTTGTTTGTATGCTTGGTTATGAACCGATTGCACAGTTAAAGGGAGGATACCCCGTAGGCTACATAACAGTTGGTGATATGCTTGGTGTAAGAGACGGCGTAAAGGGTACAACCGATGATTTTATTACATACGGTGATTGCCTGCAGATGCTCTACAATATTCTTGAAGTGGGCGTGTATGAATTTTCTTCCATAAACGAAGATGGCGTTACCTACGAAAGAGGCGAAAACTTTTTAAACGTAGTTATGGAAATGGAAAAAATAGAAGGAATCATTACCGATAACGGAGTTACCACAGCCATTGGTACAAGCAAAGTAGGAGCAGACTCAATAGTGGTTGACGGCGTAAAACTCTTTGCACCCGATGCCAGGTTCCACGATTCTGACTATTTCGGACGCGAGGTTGAAGCATATTACAAAGAAAATGATGCAGGTAAAAACGAACTTGTGCACATTGCTCTTCTTAGAGATGACAGCATAACCATAAGTTCCGATAGTTATGTGAGTTTCAAAAACGGCAAATTTACATATGAAGATGAAAACGGAAAACTTGTTTCGAAAAGTCTGGACTCCGGTGCAAAACTTATATACAACAACGAAGCAAAATCCGACTACACAAGCGGTATTTTCAACTTCCCTCACGGCAAAATCACACTTCTTAAGACAGAAGGCGGTTCCGTGTATGACACCGTAGTCATAGAAGATTACACCGTAGGCAGAGTAAAAAAGGTAGATGTGACAAATGAGGTTGTATACATAGAATCCATGTATAAAAATGCCTCGGCAAATAAGACCTTAAACCTTGCAGAAGAAACAGGTAAAGTAGTTAAAGTTACAGATGCTTTCGGCAATTTGCTTACAGTAAATGACATCAAAACAAACAGTGTTTTAAGTATGCTTTCTTCCAAAAACGGAAATTACGTGGAAGCGGTTGTTTCAAATGAAGCGGTTTACGGCTTTTCTGTAGAAACTTACGAGAAAGATAGTGATTCTCTCATAATTTCAAATGCTGAGCAGAACTATGTATTTAAAAATATTGAACAAATGACAGCCGTTCCTGTAATAATTCCCGGAGAAAGTTATGACATTTTGCTCGATTTTGAGGGAAATCCCGTATGGATAGAAAAAGCAGGCATACGTTCGGATGCCAAGATGGCATTCCTTATAGACGCAGCCGGTGAAGCAAACGGCTTTAATGACGAATATGCAATTCGCATCTACAGTCAGGACGGTATTATAGAAACACTTAATTTGGATAAGAAAGTAGTAGTCAATAATAAATCCGTATCTACAAAGGATGTAATTTCCGAAATCAAGGGAAATGCAGAGGAAATAATTCTCTATACCACAAACGATGATAACACTGTGGTAAAGAGTATAACCTTTGCACTCGAAATGGGCGAAGAGGATACCGACGGTAGAGGCTGGTACCACATTTCACCTACTCTCTTCCTTTCCGAGGATGAAAGTATGGATTCAAAATTCTGGCAAAACTTCGGTGACCCTGCTGTAACAGACTGGGCAAGTTATGTAAATAACTACGGCAGCCTAAAACCTGCACACGGAAAATTCCTTGGTAAATCTGTTCATTACAATACAAGTTCCACCAGAGTGTTTACGGTTCCGAGCGACAAGGAATCGTATGACGATGAGAAAAAATTCTCTGTAACCGCTTCCAATTTTTCGGGAAGCAATAAACAGACATTTAACGCATATGCCACAAAACCAAACGCAATGCTTGCAGAAGCAATAGCCTTTTCCAGTTCGGATTTGTCGGGCGGTACAATTGAGTCACAGCGTGTATTCCTTATAGAGAAAATGTCCACTGGTGTAAATGATGATGAAGAAGCGGTAACATATATTAACGGCTATGTTATCGACTCTTCAAGCGGTATTGCCGCAGCAAGACAAGAGAAATTCGTGTACGATAAGGAAAAAACAAAGTTCAAATACATCAAGCAGAGCAATACTAAGCTCTATGATGTTCCTGACCCGGATGATAAAGATTCGGGTTACGACATAGCAGTGCATGGACCTGCAAAGATTTCTGAACTTGAAGCAGGCGATATCATACGTTACCTTGTAAATGCAGACGGCGTTCTTACAGTAATTCAGGTTGCTTATGACAGTTCACGCGGAGCGGTTTATCAGGACGATTCGGAAACACACGACAAGGGTGCCGCAGCCGTTCGCGGTGGCATCAGCGCAGGTTATCCTCTGTATGTTGACGGAAACTTTGTAAAACTTTCGGGACAGGCACCGCATGTGATGGAGGATACTTTGGCAGACCTTGCTGATGATAAAAATGAATATTATAAATATATCTTAAATCCCCAGAACATCATGGCTTGCGATGTAAGTCCCGCAACCGTATTCGTGGTTGAGAAGGGTGCTCGCGGTAAAATTGTCCGCAAGGGAACTATTGAAGACATAGAAAGTTATGATGACACAGGCAGACTTGATGCAAGCGAGTACGATAAAGTAGTTTGTACTTATTATTGGGGAAGAACTATAGGTACTGTAATCTACAAGTAACCGAAAGGAGAAGAACATGACAAAAAGATTTATTTCTTTGGCTCTTGCTAT
>JAZNJU010000179.1:0-5587 GCA_045578205.1 Clostridia bacterium
TCTTTTGGGTGTTTCCTTCTATCTATAAATTCGGGGAACTGTGTGTTGTAGCCCCACGGTTTTCCTTTGGTCCCGTAACTTTCGTCAATGGTGTACTTCCAACTTTCGTCCGTGACAAAAAGAAGTTCATCGTTTGCATAAACTTCTGCCCATACGCCCTGCCGGTGGTCTCCGCTTGTGTGGGCGCTGTCTACAAGACCGTGATAGAAGCAGTGAACACCGATTGCATTTTTGCCGTCTGCGATAAGGTCTGTAATGTCAAAAACATTGTAGTTATACACATCGTGGTATGCACCTGCAGGACCTCTGCCTATAAAGGTGCCGTTTATATACAGTTTGTAGCAGTCATCTGCGGTTATATGGATTGTGTATTTAGTATCGGAACTCTTTTCTAATTCGAAAGTTTTTCTAAAGAGTGAATGATGGTTTTGTATTTCGGATTTCGGATAGTCATCTCTCGCCACACCTACAAGCATCTGATTAAGCGGCGAAAGCGTAAGAAACTCTTTTGTACATATCCAGTTTTTCATGCAAATCTCTCCTAAGCATTTTTTATGAATTATATCAAACGAAGATGTATAGTTCAAGTAAGCCCTGCAAAGTTCTTGATTTTGTTTAAAAATTCTTGAAATAATGTAAAGACATGGGTTTTGGTCGGTGTTATAATGTTTTAAAAACAGGAGAGGAAGGATTTCTATGATTAAAATAGGTTGTGTAAGTATAGACGTATCTCATCCTAAGGTTTTTGCTTCGGGTGCCATAAACGATAATCTTAATATGAGATACACACATGTTGTAAAGGAGAGCTTCCGTACAGACGAAGAGCTTAATTGGTTCAAAGAAAAGTTCAATCTTGAAGAAATCTGTCAAAGTGTAGAGGAAATGGCAGACAAGGCAGATGTTGGCTTTGTACATTCCTGCAACTGGGAGAAGCACCTTCCTCTTGCCAAGCCTTTCATAGACAGCGGAAAACCCGTATTTATAGACAAGCCTCTTGTTGGAACTGTTAAAGATGTTGCTAAAGTGCGTGAATATGTAAAAAACGGTGCCAAAATCCTTGGTGCATCTGCGGTTGTCCACGGTGACACTATAAGAGAATTCCTTGCAAAACCCATAGAAGAGAGAGGCGAAATTCTCAGCATATACGGCGTGTCGGGCACAAATGAATTTGACTATTCCATACATATAGTTGAAGCAATATCCGCCCTTGCACAAAGCAGAGCTGTATCCAATACCTACATTGGATGCGGCTATACCAAAGACGGTGCAAAGTGTGAAAACTTTGCCCTTGAGTTTGAAAATGGAATCCATGCGGTTTATTCCACACAGCTTTGCGGATGGATGCCCTTTACAATAACAGTAGTTACCACCAAGGGTGCATTTACCTTTGACCCGGCAGAAAATTCATACAACAATTTCTTAAAGGAGCTTTGTGATGAACTTACAACAGGAAAGAGCAGACTTTCGGATATGGAAACAATACTCAATGCCTGCGAAATCATGATTTGCGGTAAAAAGTCCAGAGATAAACTTAATGGTAAGAAGGTAACTATATCCGACCTTTGCGAAGATGACGGCTTTGACGGAAATGCATTTGAAGAATATTACGAAAGGACCGCAAACAGAGCGGTTTATACCGGAGAATAATTATGAAAATTGTACGTACAAATTTAAGTTTTGTATCTGAGCCTCTTATGGCCCCCTTTGGATTTAAGGGTAGCTCCAGTAGTGAACTTTGGCAAGTGATAGCAAAGGTAGAGTCCGATAAGGCATACGGAGTGGGTGTAAGCATACAGAGTGTACTTTGGGCAGATGCAACTGTGTTTAAGTCCTCCTCGGTATGCGGAGGAAATGCCCGTATGCTCCTTCTTGCAGAATATGGGCTTAAGCTTCTTGAAGGCAAGGAGTTTGTAAACCCCGTAGAGGCAATAAATTACATAGAAGACAAGGTTTTTGAATACGGTAAACTCATTACTCAAAATCCCAACCTCAAGAAAACCTTTGCATTAAACGCTCTTGTGTGCGTGGACAATGCCTTGTGGCAACTCTACGGCAGAGAAAAAGGCACGGAAGACTTACTGTCCATAATAGATGATGACTATACAAAGGCGCTTTCTTATAAGCAAGAAAAGCTTTGCAATATACCGCTTATTACCTATGGAGTAAGTATAGAAGATGTTGTCAGAATTGCTAAAGCCGGCTGTGCATGTCTTAAGATAAAGATAGGCTCCGACCCCGATAAAGACGGCCCTATGAAAAAGATGCTCGAGTGGGATAAAGAGAGAATGAGCGAAATACACACCGCATTAAAGGATATACATACTCCTCATACAAAAAGCGGTAATATCATGTATTACCTTGATGCAAACGGAAGATATGATACAGTAGATAGACTTATAGAACTTCTTGACCACATAGATTCAATCGGTGCTCTGGACAGAATTCTTATACTCGAAGAGCCCTTTGATGAAGACAACAAGATAGATGTTTCGTCTTTGCCTGTCAGAGTGGCTGCAGATGAATCTGCACACTCTGTAGCAGACGTTAAAGAAAGAATAGCATTAGGTTACGGCGCTATCGCCCTGAAGCCCATTGCAAAGACATTTTCCGTTACTTTGCAGATGCTTTCTGTTGCGCACGAAAACGGCATACCATGTTTTTGCGCCGATCTTACGGTAAATCCCGTTACAAGAGAATTCAATAAGTTTGTTGCTTCGAGGATAGCGGCATTCCCCGGTATGAAGATAGGCATGATGGAGTCAAACGGTGCTCAGAACTATACCAATTGGGAAAGCATGCTTACATATCACCCGCTGTATGGAAAAACCGATTTAATTGAACCCGAAAACGGAATCTTCACTCTTGATGGCTATCTGTATAAGGTCAGCGGAGGGATTTTTAAAAGTTCGGATTATTACGAAAAAATAGCAAAAGGAGACATCATATGAGCGATATAATAAGATTTGGCATAGTCGGCTGCGGAGCTATATCCAAAATTCATGCAAAAGCCATAGAGTCGATCGATGATTCCTGCCTTTTGGGTGTGTACGATCCAAACAGGGAAAATGCAGACAGGTTTTCCAAGGAATACTCCTGCAGAGCGTTTGAAACCTATGAAGATATGCTTTATTGCAAAGAAATAGATGCAGTTTGCATATGCACTCCAAGCGGACTTCACGCATCACTTGCACTGGAAGCAATAAAAGCCGGAAAAAATGTTGTGGTGGAAAAACCGGTGGCAATTACGCGGGCGCAAATGGCTTCACTTAAGACTGCCATATCACAAAGCCAGGTAAAACTTGCAGTTATATCTCAGCTGAGGTTTACCGAGGCTGTAACGAAAATAAAAAATGCCATTGAAGATGGTACCTTGGGACAAATCCTTATGGTAAATGCCGAGATGAAATACTACCGTTCAAACGAATACTATGCTTCGTCCGGTTGGAGAGGTACATATGCCATGGACGGCGGCGGGGCTCTTATGAATCAGGGTATACACGGCATAGATTTGATGCTGTATCTTGCAGGAGAGGCAGTGTCGGTATCTGCCGTATGCAAGACTCTTGTAAGGGACATTGAGGCAGAGGACACAGCCTGTATCGTCGCTGAGTACAAAAACGGTGCAATAGGCACAGTTCAGGGCGCTACAAGCATAGAACCGGGATATCCGCGTGTTATAGAAATATGCGGTACAAGAGGAAGTGTGGCGCTTCAGGAGGATACCATTATCCGTTGGGATATAGATGGCAAAACGCTTGATGCAAAAGATATACAAAAAAGCGATATGGCTTCATTTCGCACTCCCGATGGCTTCGATATAACAAACCACAAGATGCAGATAGAAGATTTTATAGAGGCGATAAAAGAAGACAGGGAGCCTCTTGTAAACTTGGACGAGGGCTGCAGAGCGGTAGAATTTATACTTGCAGCATACGAATCCAGCAATACAAACACAAAAATATATTTGAAAGGATGAACAAAATGGGAAAGATATCGCTTCTTGTTAATGAGGACAAAAGAAACACAGTTTTTGCTGAAAATTACTATGAAAGATTAAGAAAGTTCGGTGAGCTTTGCATATATGACAGAGTCGATTTTTCAGACGGGGAATATGTAAAAGAATTTGTTAAAGACAGCGAAATTATAATAACATCGTGGGAGTCTCCTAAAATAGATAAGGGTATACTTGATGCTTGCCCCAATCTTAAAGCGGTAATCCACGGTGCAGGCTCTGTAAAGCCTGTTGTAACAGATGAACTCGTATCCAAAAACATTAGAATGACCGGCTCTGCTGTTGCCATCGGCGAGGGTGTTGCAGAATCTGCACTTGCATTTGCAATATCCGCAGTTAAAGGCTTCTACTGGCTTGGCGATGATGTAAGAGCCGGTAAGTGGTGGGAGTGCGGAGCAAGCGTTAAAGATTTCTACGAAATTACCGTCGGTGTTATAAGCGGTGGCTTCGTAGGAAGGCATATGGTTAAGCTTCTCAAGAATTTCCACGTGGATATCCTTATGTATGACCCCATACTCACCAAAGAGGAAATAGAAGAAATTGGTGCAAAGAAGGTTGAACTTGATGAGCTTATGAGTCTTAGCGATGTTGTTTCCGTTCATGCACCTTCAATTCCTGCAACGGATAATATGCTAAATAAAGATAATTTAAGCCTTTTAAAGGACGGCGCAGTAATTGTAAACACTTCCAGAGGCTCTGTTATAAATGAGGCTGATTTAATCGAAGCATTAAAGACAAAGAAAATCTTTGCCTGCCTTGATGTTACAAATCCCGAGCCTCCTGCAGCAGACAGCGAACTTCTTACACTTCCCAATGTGGTAATCACTCCCCACATTGCAGGTACCTGCACCAACGGTAAGAAGAGAATTGCTCTACATGTGTGTGAAGAAGTGGAAAGACTTGTAAACGGAGAAAAGATGAGAACGGAAATAGACCTTTCCAAACTTTCTACTATGGCATGACAAATAGAATCTAATAAACGTCAATCTAAAATAACAATTTAAAAAACACAGGTATAGTCCACAAAAGCTAAAAGCGGATTTAACTGCGAAGTTTTTTACAACAAACTCAAACGAAAAAACCTCCCAATCCATTACGGATTAGGAGGTTTTCTCACATTAACTGCAAATACATTCTTAACAATATAAAAAGTTCGTATTTGCGGTTTTTGGTGAACCATCGGAGATTCGAACTTAAGGACACCTTGGTAAAGTCATGTTATCTGCACAGATTGTGGTAATCGCAGTAAGCGGGTAACTCTTGCGGTGCCCGAAACAAAGCATACACCCTAAAGGGTGCACACTTTGTTTTCGACCGCTGCGCCATCACAACCGCCCCTTCATCTGCCACCGGCGGGGGGAGGACTGCAACTGCCTTATTACTGCGCATCACTAATTATATAAACGACTCTTGTGGTACCCGACCAAAAGCATCCACCCTAAAGGGTGCACGCTTTTTAGGCCGTCAACTTCAACGACTCAACTTCGCACCGTAAGAGGGTGCTCGTTTCGTCGGAAGTTTTGGCATACGACCTTTCTTCCGTTCAACTTCGTCTTAAACTCGCTTCACGGGAAA
>JAZNJU010000180.1:0-7464 GCA_045578205.1 Clostridia bacterium
CGAAGTGCACATAAACGGGGGAGACCCTTTTTTGGTAATGAGATTAACCGCGTCGGCAGTTTCCTCCTGAAGTTTATTTACTTTTCTGACACTGTCTTTAATTTCTGCCTTTTGTATCCTTGCCTTTGTTGTTTCCATAACGGCATGTTGGGACAGCATTTCAAGAATCTTGTCAAATTCCAGAGTGGGAAAAACACGTTTATCCATTTTATTTCCTCATTGCATTTTATTTTAAAAGATTTGATGCGATGTCTGCATTTTCTCCCGCTTTTTCGCGAAGGCGGGATATCTTTAGGGGTATTTCGTTTCTTATTTCTTCCATATTTTCAAAAACGGTGCAGGCTTTTTCGTATCCTGCGTCGGTGCCCAGTTCCTCTGTTTCCAGACAGATTCCCGAGCCCAGTTCTTCTATGTTGCTTTTAACCTTGGGGTCGTAGTTTATGCCAATGACAGGCACACCCATAACAAGTGCAAACAAAAGCATGTGAAGTCTTACTGCGAAAGTGGCTTTTGCCTTTGAAACAATGCCCATTATGGTTTCCACTTCCAGGTCGCGGTCTATGAAAAATGCCTTGGTTTCCATACGGGAAACTATGTCGAGGCTTATCTTTTTGTCTTTTGTGTACTGCATTGGTATGAGTACGGGAACAAGGTTGTGCTTTTGGCATATGCGGTCTGCAGTATGGGCGAATTTCTGTGCAAATACAGAATCTTCTTCCGCTGTGTTTCTCACGGAAATAACAAGCAGATTTTCCGAAAGTCCCATTTCCTCAAGAACTTTTTCTGCCTTTTTGGTGTCGGATACGCCAAGGGAAAACGCGGCATCTCCCGTGACTTTTATCAGGGGTTTTGTTACGTTCATTTTCCTCAAAAAGTCTGCACTGAATGAATCACGCAGAGTTATGACATCAAGGCTGTCAAGAATTTTTGCGCTCTTTTTCTTGTTTTTCGGCTTTCTTATCGGGCCTATGCCGTTTGCATAGAGCATAACCTTGAGACCGGATTTTTTTGCAAGGGAAAGGCAGTACAGATAGTACATAAGAGAACGGGTGCTCGTTACGTCCTGTATAAGGCTTCCGCCTCCTGCAATGAGAAGTTTTGAACTTTTCATAAGTTTCCTGATTTTGAAGAAATTGAAGCGGTTTACCGCGTGAACTCCGTAACTTGCATAGGTTTCGTCGGGGTTTTTGGACAGAACCGCAGGGCAGAATTCGGGAGATTTCTTCCTCATTTCGTCTATTACCGCCCAAAGAAGAGCATCGTCACCCCGATTGCCGTAGCCGTAGTAACCCATCATTATTGTGTTGGGTTTGTGATCTCTTATGGCATCTTTGTACATCTTCTCGTTGTCTTTTGCCATTTTTGCGACGCTGTAATGTTCGTCTGTCACGTTTTTGCCGAGTTGAGCCACTTTGGAAATAGCCTTTTCATCCATGGAAAGAAGTGTGCACAAGTCACCAAAAAGAACGTCTGCATCGGTTCTTTTGCAACCTCTTGCAGTAAAGTTAGTTTCTATTGCAAGGGAGATGTTTTCTTCGGAAAGTATTCCGATGTAGCCTTCCTGACCTGCAATTATGCAAGGCTTTTTCATTGCCATGGGTTCTAAAATGGCACGGCTTACGCCCACGCAGACATCCGCCGAAGCATGGATTTCGTTCACGTCGGTCCTTTTTCCCGTGAGGATTACGGCTTTTCGGGAGAGAAGTTTGTTCACTTCGTCTGCTTTTCTTCGTATTTCATCTTCACCGTCGCCGCCGCCGACTATTACAAATTCCAAAAGAGGGAACTTTTCATTAAGTTCTCTCATTTTCTCAAGAATGCACATTGCAGGGGCATACACATCTTTTTCCAGACGGCTTACATACACAATTCGTTTAGCATCGGGATTTAATGAAAACTCCTCAACTATTTTGTCTTTGGGAATATTTTCATTGAATTTATGCGTATCTATTCCGTTTATGCCGTTATATATAACCTTTTTGCTCACCGCATAATTTGCGTGGAGATACTCGGCAAGGTCGTGGCTCACCGCAAGGGTTTTTTCTCCCCAACGGCTTAGTTTTTTGACTAAGGGGGAAGTGTCAAACTGAGCGTGAACGGTAGTTACATACACAAATGATTTTCCCGACAAACGGTGGATTTCACCTATGATGAAACTCGGAATTCGGGCGTGGGAGTGGACAATGTCGGGTTTTTCGGTTTTTATTATTTTGTTTATAATAAAAGCGGATTTTACCATGTCGGTAATGTTTCTTCTGCCCACAGGGACGGTATAGTGTCTTATGCCGAAGTTTTCCACCTCGTCTGCATAGACACCGCCTCCCGATATTATGGAAACATCGTGTCCGCGCCTTTTTAATTCTTTGGAAAGTTCCACAACGTGTGTTTCCGCTCCGCCTATTTCCAGTCCTGCAAGTGCCATTAGTATCTTCATAACATTTCTCCTTCAAAGGGAACCTTTTCTACACAAAAGGTTTTGCCGTTTAAGTAATCCAGATGGTTGGTGTCCGAAAAATCGAACTGCAGTTTGTAGGAGTAGAGCGCCTGAGTTTTCATACCGACTTTTTCGTTGAATTCGTTGGTGCCGTACTTGCCGTCTCCTGCAAGAGGATGTCCTATTGAGGCAAAGTGTGCCCTTATCTGATGAGTTCTGCCCGTGATAAGTTCCACCTCCACAAGACTTGTGAGGCGGTTTTCACGAAGAACTCTGTATTTTGTCACAATTGGTTTGCTGCCTGCCGTTGGCTCGGAATGAATGTACACCCTGTTTTGCTCGGTGTTCTTTACAAGGTGGGATTTCAATGTATCTTCTTTCTTTTTAAGTTTCCCCGAAACGAGACAAAGATAGTATTTTTTAATTTCACGGGTTTTGATTTTTTCGTTTATAAGTTTCAGCGTGCGGGCATTTTTTGCACCGATTACAATTCCTCCCGTGTTGCGGTCTATGCGGTTGCACAGCGAGGGGACAAAGGAGTTTTCGTTTTCGTAGTCATATTCTCCCTTGTTGTAAAGATATGCTTTCATATGGTTAAGCAGTGTGTTAATCTTCTCGTCTTCATCGTCATGGACAATAACTCCCGGTTTTTTATCCATGAGGATTATGTTCTCGTCCTCATAAACAATGCACAGTTCGCCCTTGCACTTTAAAAAAGACAGTTTTTCGTCGGGTGTCTGAAAGAACTCGTCGTTTATGTACAGGTCTATTTTGTCGCCCACTCTGAGGATGGTGTCAATTTCTGCTCTTTTTCCGTTTATCTTTATTCTTTTTTTGCGGATTCCTTTGTATATCAGGCTTTTGGGCATGGTTTTGAAACACTTTGCTAAAAACTTGTCCAGCCTTTGATTGGAATCGTTTTCGTTTACTGTTACAGTTCTCATATTGCACCTTGTTTTATAGTATCGAGGCGAAATTTTCTTCTTCGCACATGCTTAAAGACAGTTCTTCGGGGTTGAACTGACCTATTACTGCAGTTACAATGTCCATACTGTCTTTGGAATTACCTCCTGCACCGTATCCGATTGCAAGGATGTCCATGTTTGGCTTGGGACCATGCTCCGAAATTATTGCCCCGAGAAATGCTGCGTCGGCGCACTTTGGCGCTGTGAGGCCATCACAGGTGGGAAGAAGTTCTATTCCCGCTTTTTCAAGTATGCCTATTACTTCTCCGTCTGCATTGTCGGCTATGCTCATATCCGAACACATTACATACTCTATGCCCATAATCTCCATGGCACAGATAACGGATTGCATATAAAGTCTATTGGTTTCTTCGGATGGCTCATATGCCGTGCAGATGTCGTAGGGGTCTAATTTGCACGTTCCATCAAGGTTCACCTTTTTGCACTCTATGGATGAGCGGACTGTGGAAAGCACTTCCAACTTGAAAGGATGTGCAAATTCATTAAGTTTTGTTTCCAGTTCGTTTATGTTAAGTCCTGCATCTGCCAAAGCACCCAGAAGCATTCTGGCGCTGAAGCCGAAAAAACAGTCTATATACAGTATTCTCATGGTTATATCATAAGTTCGCTAACGCGGTTGATGGCTTCGCAAATCTGGTCGTGAGTGATGGTTGAAAGAAACTTTTCTTCAAAAGTAAGAGCCATTTCGTAATTTTTCTTCGCCTTTTCAAGGTTGCCTCTTTTTTCCATTATGGTAGCATAGTTGTAGTATGCTTCCATAAATTTTGGGTTTTGGGGAAGAAGTTCATCATACACAGCCTCGGCTTCATCCAACATTCCCTGTTCGATGTATGCCTGACCCAGATTGTCACGGCTCACAAGGTCGGTTGCGTTGTATTCAACACCCTCTTTGGCAAGATTTTCCGCTTTGGAAAACTCTTTGTTCATAAGATAGAAACTCCCAAGAGTGCCGAAGAATGCGGGGGTTTTGTAACCTAATTCATAGAGGTCTTCCAATTCTACAATAGCGGCGGATATGTCGCCTCTTTTCCAGGTTATGAGAGCGCGGTTGAAGTCGCAGGCTTTGAATTCTGCTTCTTTCAGTGTGTGTTTGCCCAGAACCACGGCTTTGTTCATAACATTTTCTGCAAGGTCCAACTTTCCGTTCCTTATGAGGATGTATGCGTAGATAAGTTGATAAGAAGGACTTAATTTTCTTGTTTTGTAAGCAAGAGAGAATATTTTAAGACCCTTTTCAGTGTTGGAATGATACACCCTCGCGCCTATGAACATAAGCACATTGGCACGGAAAATAAAGGCGGACACAAGGTATCCCAACACAAGAGTTCCTATTGTAAGACCAAGGTTACCGTTTCCCGATACGAGATATGTTAAAAATGCAGGGAGAGTAAACCCCAAAATTCCTTTGATAAGTGTTTTCATAAAATCATCCTCCTAATTTGACCAGAATTTTTTGTCGAGGCTTCTGTACTGGATAGCCTCTGCAATATGTATCGTCTGAATGTTTTCGCTTCCCTCAAGGTCGGCAATGGTGCGCGCCACTTTGAGTATGCGGTTGTGTGCTCTTGCGGAAAGTCCCAGGCTTTCAAAAGCACTCTGCAAGATGGCTTTCCCGTCATCGGTAAGAACACAGAATTTTTCTGTGAGCGACGGTGTCAGTTGTGCATTGCAGTATATAGATGTGCCTTTGTATCTGTCCAGTTGGATTTTGCGTGCTCTGTTTACCCTTTGCCTTATGTCGGACGAGTTTTCGCCTTTCTTTTGGCAGGAAAGTTCGTCGTATTTTATGGATGGAACTTCAATGTGCAGGTCAAAACGGTCCAGCATAGGACCCGAAACTTTTCCGAGATAGTTCTGGATTTGTCCCGCAGTGCAGGTACATTCTCTCACGGGGTCTCCGTAGTATCCGCACTTGCAGGGGTTCATGCTTGCAATGAGCATAACGGAACTTGGGAATTTAGCGGAGCCTGCAACTCTTGACACGGTAAAACTTCCGTCCTCAATGGGTTGGCGCATAGCCTCTATTGCATCTTTGCGGAATTCGGGAAATTCATCCAGAAAGAGAACGCCTCTGTGAGCAAGGCTTATTTCGCCCGGCCTCGGTGTTGTTCCGCCTCCCGTGAGTGCTACTGAAGAAACTGTGTGGTGCGGACTTCTGAAAGGCCGTTTTGTCATAAGCGGTACATCTTTTGGCAGATGTCCTGCCACGGAATATATTTTTGTGACCTCCAGCGCTTCTTCAAAAGACATTGCCGGAAGAATGGAGGGTATGCGCTTTGCAAGCATGGTTTTTCCCGAACCCGGGGAGCCTATCATGAGGCAGTTGTGACCGCCTGCGGCGGCAACTTCCAAGGCTCTTTTTGCTGCCTCCTGCCCTTTTACATCGCAGAAGTCTTCTGTTTCAATCCACGAAGTTTCAAAAAGTGCATCTGTGTCTACCTGTGCAGGCTCTATGGCTTTTTCGCCCCGAAGATGGGCCACGGCCTCCGAAAGAGAAGACGCCCCCAGAACCTCTATGCCGTCAACCACGGCGGCTTCTTTGCAGTTGCCCTTTGGAACAAGAAGTTTTCCGTATCCCATGTCCCTTGCGGCAACAGCAACGGGCAGGGTACCGTCGGTGTTTCTCAAAGAACCGTCCAACGCCAATTCGCCCAAAATAACAAAGTTACGGCAGGAATTTTCGGATATCTGCCCCGATGCGGCAAGTATTGCCAGACAAATGGGCAAATCCAGTGAAATACCCTCTTTTTTTGTGTTGGCAGGGGCTAAATTTATGACAATCCTCTTTTGGGGCAGGGAAAGACCCGAGTTTTTAATTGCGGATTTTATTCTCTCTTTGGATTCTTTAACTGCAGTATCGGCAAGACCGACTATGTCTATGCCGGGAAGTCCCTGAACAAGGTCGGCTTCCACTTCTATTATGTAACCGTCTATACCGAGAAGACCGCAGGAATTAACTTTTGCAAGAGCCATAGTTATCATCCTTTTGCGTAAAATAAGTTATACACAGCATAGTATACCACACTTTTGCGGTCATTTCCACATTTTTTTAACAAAATGTGTTTCAGTTGTGTAACATATTGGCTGTCTTGATTGACTTTGCTGAAAAAGGGTGCAATAATATAAGAAATAATGTGTCAGTCTGGGAGGGTAGTTTTGTGAAAAAAAGATTTATAAAAATTACGGCCCTTTTTGTATGCCTTTTCTTTGCTCTTGGACTTACAGCCTGCACGGAAGTCAATCAGGCAAAAAAATCTCTCACAAAAATGCTTGATACTCTGAAAAAGGGCGAGTACACCCTGGCAAGAGATTTATATATTTCCAAGATGGATGGCGACAATGATTTCCTCGGGTGCAAAGATAAATACAACGGAAAGGACTTTCCCGCCTACGAAATGCATCAGGAACTTTTTTCCAATATGGAATACAAAATAGGAGAAACCGTAAGCGAAGAAACAACAAAAATCACTTTTCTTGCAGAGTTTACCGTGCTTGACCTGGAACCAATAGCGGACAGACTTTTTGAAACTACCGAGGATTTCAACTTTATGGCAGACAACAACGAAGCGAAACTTACGGATGAAGAAATCAACGCAGTTCTCACACAACGGATGATAGATATCAGCCGTGAGTATCTTTCGGGAAGTGAAATAAAGACCAAAACCACAACCCTTAAGGTGAATGTTTGCTTTGAAGATGACAGAGTGTGGAGGGTTTATCCCGATGACGAACTTATCAATGTTCTCACGGGCGGAGTATATAACAAATACAACCAACTTTTAAATGAGTATCAGAGAAACAGGTAAGACAATAAGGGGTGTAAATTAATTCGTAAGAATTGATTTACATCCTTTTTTGCTTGAAAAAATGAAAATTTTGTTGTAATATGTAGATATAAGCACACGGGAGTCGAACCCCGCATGGTTTTAAAATGACAAATTCGTCTGATACCGCGTAAAATCTCTTGAAAATACCTATAGTATTCCCTGCGAGATTTTACTTGTCTCATCCAAATTTGTCTGTTTTAAAACTCTTCGACCTTAA
>JAZNJU010000181.1:0-5615 GCA_045578205.1 Clostridia bacterium
CATGTTTAATCTTGTCACGCAGTTGTTTTAATTCGTCCTCTGATATCAGATAATCCATGTATATTCCGTAATCGGGATTATTGGAGAAGAATCCCTCCCATTCATCGGTGAATGGAGATTGCGGGGATATTCTGTCACTGAGCATCCCCAGGTAGTGGAGCGACACCGTAACCGGTGCCACTCCTGAGGTATCAAATTCGTATTTCAATGAATTGATGTTTGTATGATTTGTTTTGATTTCGCTGTCGAGATACGCTGTCCTGCCCAGTCCGTCGCCGTCAAGAACCAATTCCCCGTTGCAGTACAGTCTGACATGAACGGTTTTTGGAATTATGCCAAAGAGCCTGAAACAGTCATATCCCGAAATATCAACATCAAAGCCTTCCCTCTTGAGCACGGTCGTCACGCCGGGTCTGACTTCTATGCGTACACCGTCCCACGCCTGACTCATACTGTCTTGAGGAATTGCGGTGTATTTTTCTATAATTGAATATTTGTGATGACCCTTGTAACTTTCGCCGCTGTCGTAGTAGGGCTCAAGTATGGAAGAATATTCGTCTACGGGTATGTTCTGCACTGTTTTGACTCCCTTCGTATATCTAGTTTGGCAATTTGCACAATGACAACACATGGTCTTGCTCATTTCGGGAGTCCGCGGAGGGGCTCCCCTGCAATTTCCATTTTATTTAAGCAAATCTTCTCCGCCGTTTGCAAGTTCAAACTTAACATTACTTACATTGACCTCGCCTTCGCCGCTCGAATCGAAGGATATTTCAAGTCTGCCGTTGTAGTCGGCATCCATAAAGCTGAAGGTTCCAAGCTCTACCCAGCCTGCGGTACCCTGAGACATGTCAACTGTGGTGTTATACTCGCCGTTGTATCCGGAGAGTTTAACCTTGACATTCTTGTCACCGGTTTCGGACGGGATATGGTAATAGTAAACCTTGTAGAGCTTACCGTTACCATTCTTACCAACATTCATGGTCCATGTAGCAGTTGTAAAGCTGCCAGACCCGCTTCTTACAGGCGAATCATTTTCACCCTTGAGTACTGTGTTATCATTCCATGTGCCTCTTTCGCTGTAGCCGTCAGAATCCACTCCGAGAGTATCGCCTGCCGCTGCATCGGTACTGATTTCCCTGAGGATTGCATCACTGAAGGTGTACACTCCTGCGGGAACATTGTCTGCCGGTGCAAGTTCTATAACATTGGAGGCGGTTGATGCATATATAGCAAACATACCCGGTCTCTTTTGCGGTGAACTCTTGTCGAGGTAGTCGAAGATAACCTCACCGTCAAGTTCAAAGTACATATTTATACCATTTTCGGTGGTAATTGAACCAAACTTGATATCGTGCCACTGACCTGCCTTGAACTTGCCGTTGTTAGGAGCGGTCTTGTAAATCTCGCCCGCCTTTTGAAGTTCAAATACACCTTCTTTGATAAGTATATAGTATGCATTCTGGCTGTAGATATTGGTTTCTGTGGAAAGTGCTCTTAAGCCATATGCAAACCATGCCTTGTTATCAAAGTTATCTACCTTGGTCTTAAAGCACATTACGTTGTAGTTGGAAAGAGTCTCGTTAAGGCTGATTTCCGACTTGGCACCTACATCTATCCTGATTTGACCGTTCTCCTTGGTTATCTTGGTCTTTTCTGCCACACTCTTGTTGGTAACCCAGGGGGCTGACGCACTCACATCGAGAGTAGTATATCCAGGGTTGATATAACCCTCAAGATTGGTAATTGAACGGTTGATCTCAAATGCTGCTTCGTCAATCACATTCTGGTCGCCTGTGGTAAGTTCAAGATAAGACTGACCTTTCCTTATCTTTTCCTTGATAGCCTTGACAGAGCCTACTCTGTAATCACCGGGGTTGCCACTCTCCTTGAGGGTCTTGACAACCGTTTGGGCATTGCTTACACTCTGCTTAAGTCCCGTCAAATCAAGAGGAGCATTTGCATCGATTGTAAAACTCCATACACCCTCGGGTGCAGGTATATCACAACCGTACTGCCTCGAGAGGTTGTGAGCGGTAACCTTCCAGTAATAGGTTTTGCCGGCAAGGAGACCTTTGATTTGTGCGCTTGTCTTGATTGTGTCGTCCTGTGCAACTATCTTGGTAAACTCAGGGTCTTCTGCAACGGTATATGTATAGCGGTCTGCAAGATACGCCTTGGACCATGCAAGGTCAACTCTGTCGAGAGTTACACTTGTGTCACCGTTATGAGGATAGAGCATGTTGAATGCCATCTTGCTATCTTCCATCACTCTCTTGCCCTCGCCCTGAATACCGATGCTGTTTATATCAAAGTCCTCATCAAGAATTTCGCCCGATATGCCATACTGTGCTTTTGCCGATTTCTTAACTCTGTAATCCAGATCTGCAGGATTAACAAATATATCATTTACATCATTAAGTTCTATATTTCTTGCTATATCGGAATCTTTTGTCATATTCTCACTGAGATTCAACGGTGTTTCACAGTCTACATGGAGATTGTCCGTAACAACATTTTCTCTTATAAATACACCGTCGTTTTCCTTGATTCTGTCAAGTATTGTACCCATCTTGGGGTACTTTGCCACATATGGAGCACTCTTGACAGGTCTTATATTATACTTAAGAGTACCATTGGCATAGGTTTCCCATGCCTCGTAACCAACCGTGGTTTTACGGTCGTTGGCACTAACACCTACCTCGGCACCTACAGTGGTATTACCCATTATGATATTGTCGGAGCCACCCCCCATACTAACGCCTCTCTTTTTGACGCCTCCGTCAAGGACAGTGATATTATGAGAGAACTCGCCGCCGTTGTTTAAGTCATCCCAGAACATTGAAGCTGCCGAATACTGAGTTGTATTGACCTTCTGACCTAAATCATGGAACAGATTGTACTCCGCAACATTGCCGTAGTAGGTCCAGTTTCTGCCTGTGTATATGGCACCGGCATCCGCCGCCTCTACCATAACATTGTAGAACTCATTGTATGCAAAGCGGTGACCTGTTCCGTGATAACGGATAGCACTGTTGTTGCAGTTGTGTATTACATTATTGATAACAGTTGCACCGTGGGAGGCTGCCGCAGTTGTGAGACCTGCAGTACCGTTACCGCCGGCGTAGAGTGAGGGATGAGATATGTCGCAGTTTTTGACAATTACGTTACCCTCTTCGAGAGTTTCGGTGTTACCGCATTTTTCGATATGAACACCGCTCTCACCCGTGTGACTGATGGTACAGCCGTCTACTGTAATATCATCTGCAAGTATTCTGATACCGTGACGGGTAACATTGTCCACTGTACAATCCTTGAGCACTATATTCTTGGATCCGCCGGTTATGATGATACCGGTACCGTTGGCACCGCCTGCCATGGTAAAGTGAATACCGTCGAACTCAATGTTGGATACTCCGTTCATGTTGACAAGATATCCTGTCGATGTGCCTATCTCAAGGAGGTCATCTTCTGTAAGGTCATGGGGCGGATAGTAATACATGGTCATGGTATCAAAGTCTATGTACCATTCACCGGGGATGTCAAGTTCCTCAAGGAGATTGACAGCCGCCCACTTACCGCCTACCCTCACACCGTAGGAAGTTTTGTTCTTAAAGTTGATGGAGTTGGTAAGTGTGTCCACGCTATCTACAAGTGCCCACTCAGGCGCCCAATCGTGGTAGAGATATCCGTCTATAAAGAAGTTCTTGGCATTAGCCCAGCGTGTGGGGATGTTGTTTGTGTAGAAAATCTTGGGAGGTTTGGAATTGTCACAGTCCGTAACCTCCACATAACCGCTGTTGGGCCAACGTGCTATGCTCTGGAGCTCATGATTGAGCGTAATGTTGAGGGGCTTGATTCTCTGACCGACAACTACTCTGTCGCCGGTTGTAAAATTAAGTCCCGAGCTTTTAAAGCCCTGTCTGCCAAGATCCACCTTGAGAACCTTGCCGCGGACATTCTGACGGAGTCTCTCTGCAGTGGCTTCGTCAACAGGCTCAAATTTCGAAGTATCTACAGCCTTGGCACCTGTAAAGATAACCTCTGCACCTGCCTCTGCCACAAAACGTATCGGAGCACCGGCAGTGCCGGAATCGGCATCAGTAAACTGCAGAGTACTTGACTGACGATATATACCCTCTTTGAATATTACGTCAACAGGATTATTCTTGTTGTTAAGTCTGACAGCCTCGCTCTTAGCCTTGGCTATTGTAGCGTAGGGGTTACCTTCGCTTCCGTCACCGTTCTTGTCATCACCATCCACAGCCACATATAACTTCTGTGGTTCCTTAACAACTACATTTTCCTCATAGTTGACTTCCTTCAATCTGTATACAAGGATGTTGTCAACGCTTGCAGATGCCTCCGAGGCACCAAGTGCAAGTCTGCCTGAGGGTATTGAATAATCCTCTGCACTTAAAACCAATCCCCCGTCGATATAAATGCCGAGTTTGATACCGCTGAGCGACAGACGAACTCTGTAATCCTTGTTTGTATCTATGGAGTACTTAACTGTTTTGATATCTGTGTATGAGCCTCCGTTTACCCTCTTGTGCAAAACAATCTTGTTACTGCCCGGGTAGAACTTGATGGCATAAAATGTTGTCTCGTCCATGTAGCGGGGCAAAACTGCGAAATATCCGCTACCGGACTTGATATTCATATCGAATTCTACTTCGCAGTTATCAAGGCTGATGTCCGATGCAACAGCCGTTGACATAAATCTGCCTCCATCGGAGGAAACATTGAGTTTTTCGCCGAGCACGAAAAAGTCATCGCCGTATTGGTTACCCCAGCCGCTCATGCCGTCCGAAAAGTCGTCGGATGCAATAATCTGCATACCTGCATCGTTTTCGGCAGCTCCGACGATTGCCGGTGACATAAGCGAGGTTAGCGAAAATACCGCAAGAAGTATTATAGAAAGTATTCGTTTCTTCATTTTCTTCATTTCGACCTCCTTGTGTTTCAGTCGTTAATGATATTGAGCATTCTTCCTGCCCAGAGATACTTGACATAAACCACTCTGGAGCAATCGGCACCGTAATCGAGGTAAGACTTAACATCGGATGCCGAAAAGGCTTTTATGTTAACACTGTTTCTTCCCGACGTTTCGGTTGTAACACCTCTGTTGTAACTGTAAATCGACATTACCGCACCATCCTCACGATCCTTGCTTAAGTCTATGCCGTAGGCAGGATTCTGATTGGTAATGGTTATATAACCGTCATCAATCGAATAAACCCAGCCCGAAAATATGGTAGTATTCGATGTATAGTATTTCCATGCATTGTTGCTTCCGGCATTCTGAGCGTTTCGGTCAGATACATAGAATGGGTTACTCAGTTTGTTGTCGGTGCTGTAGTAACTAAGTTGTGTACCTGCTACGGCACCCTTAAGTTTGTTGCCCTGCTCGTCTGTAACCTCCTGGTCGTAGTCAAATGCCAGTATAGCCTTGAGTATATATCCGTCTCCGGAGGATATATATATTATATCGCCTGCCTGAATCTCAACAGGAGTTGTAATACCGTTTGCTATGGTAAGTACCTCATTTTCGTAATCTTCAACCTCCATATAGTACGAATATTCATTTGTATTGTTGTGCATGAGGTCGATTT
>JAZNJU010000182.1:0-17589 GCA_045578205.1 Clostridia bacterium
TTGAAGAAGAAAAAGACGAAAACAGTAAAATTATAGGTCATTTTGGCTTAGGATTTTACAGTGCGTTTATGGCATCCGGCGTGGTTGAAATCGACACACTTTCATATAAAGATGGTGCAAAGGCCGTGCATTGGATTTCCGATGGCGGTGCCGAGTTTGAAATAAGCGAAAGTGACAAAAAAAGTCGCGGAACGGTTATAACTCTCCACATTGCCGAAGAATCCAAAGAATTTCTGGAAATGAGCAAGGTAAGAGAAACCTTGGTTAAGTATTGCGGATTTTTGCCTGTAGAAATTTATCTTGTTGACAAATCAAACAAGCAGAATGAGGAAATTCAGCCGATTAACGATACCAATCCGCTTTGGTTAAAGAAACCTTCCGAATGTACCGAAGAAGAATATAAAAACTTCTACCATAAGGTATTTATGGATTTTTCTGACCCATTGTTCTGGATACATCTCAATGTCGATTTTCCTTTTAATCTTAAAGGCATTTTGTATTTTCCAAAACTTAATCACGAATACCAGAGTCTCGAAGGTCAGGTTAAATTATTTAATAATCAGGTGTTTATTGCCGATAATATAAAAGAGGTAATACCTGAGTATCTGTTGCTTTTAAAGGGTGTTGTGGACTGTCCCGATTTACCGCTCAATGTATCCAGAAGTTTTCTGCAAAATGACGGATATGTAACCAAGGTATCCGCTCACATTACCAAGAAAGTAGCAGATAAACTGTGCAGTCTCTTTAAAACAGACCGGGAAAATTTTGAAAAATATTGGGACGATATAAATCCTTTTGTGAAATACGGTTGTATGAGGGATGAAAAATTTTATGAGAAAGTAAAAGACATCATTATATTCAAAAAGTTAGACGACAGTTATGTCACTTTAAGTGAACTTACATCACAGGAGAACAAAGAGTTATTCTATGTAACCGATACACGTTCACAAAGTCAATATGTCGAAATGCTTAAAGAAGAAAACATAGAACCTGTTTTGCTGAATAATGGAATTGATAACCACTTCCTTTCTTTCATTGAATATAAAATCTCTGATTTGACATTCAAGAGGGTAGATTCATTTGTATCTGACCGTCTTAAAAACAATGATGAAAAAAAGGATACGGACACAGCGAGTAAAATCAAAGATTTGTTTGCCGAGTATCTGCCGGGAGAAGCAGTTGTTGCGGAAAACTTAAAAACAGACAAGATATGTGCTATGTTCGTTGTAAGCGAAGAAGCGCGCAGAATGGAAGAAATGCAGAGATTGTATGGCGGTATGAATCTGGGTGCGTTCCCCGAAACCCCAAAAACCCTTGTAATAAATACCAATAGTGCCATCATCAGAAAAATCCCCCAAATTGATGATGAGAACATCAGGGATTTACTGTGTAAAAATATAATCGATATGGCAAAACTATCACACGATACCCTGGATGGTGAGGGACGACTCGAATTTATTAGAAGAAACACAGAAATTATGGATTTGATTTTGAAAAATATGTAAAAACACAGTTACATAGCAAACTTGAGTTTAATCAGTTTAAACTCAAGTTTGCTAAAAAAATTCGAAAAATCTATTGACAAGAGGCAAATTAAGTGTTAGAATATTTAACCGTAGAGTAAATATTGTTTGCGGGAGTGGCTCAGTGGTAGAGCGTCACCTTGCCAAGGTGAACGTCGCGAGTTCGAATCTCGTCTTCCGCTCCAAAATCGGCAAAGTTCTTTTGACTTTGCCGATTTTATTTGTAACACACACTATATATTGTGTGTTATCGTGTTTTTGATGGAATATATAGTAATATTTTGCAAAAAAACACTTGACATTTTTTTTGCTATAATATATAATGTAATTGTCCTTGCAACTGACGGAACATAGATAACTATGAGGGAGCAAGGGCTACATAGTGCCGACCGTCTGGGCTCCCTTGTTTTTGGGAGCCTTTTTGATATTTTTAGGAGGGATGAATATGACTTGTTACAGAAACTTCAAAGAGGGTAATTGGAACAACGCCATCGATGTGGCTGATTTTATAAAAATGAATTTCACTACATACAGCGGTAATGCGGATTTTCTTGCGGGAACCACTACTCGTACCGATGCTGTCAAAAACAGGGTTGAGGAACTTCTTGTTGCAGAAACCCAAAACGGCGGTGTTCTCGATGTTGACACAAAAACGGTTTCTTCCATACTTTCTCACAAACCCGGTTACATCATAAAAGGTCAGGATATAATTCTTGGTCTTCAGACAGATGAACCCTTAAAGCGCGCCGTAAATCCTTTTTCTGGATACCGCAACACTATCCAGGCGTGTGAAGCATACGGTTATGAACTTGGCGACAATGTAAAACAGGAATTTAAATTCAGAACAACACACAACACCGGTGTTTTCAGAGTTTATACAGATACAATGCGCAAGGCAAGACATGCAGGTATTCTTACCGGTCTTCCCGATGCTTATTCCCGAGGAAGAATTATTGGTGATTACAGAAGAATTGCTTTGTACGGTATGGATTATCTCATCGAGCAGAGAAAATTGGATAAGACCCGTATAAGCGAAAGAATGATGAATGAAGAAACTATACATCTTGTTGAAGATATTCAGAAGCAGATTGAGTTCATGAATGCCCTTGTGCTTATGGCTAAAGAGTACGGATGCGACATTTCACGTCCTGCCGAAAATGCAAAAGAGGCTATCCAGTGGCTCTATTTCGGATATCTCGGTGCTGTAAAGGAACAAAACGGTGCTGCCAACAGTATAGGAAGAATATCTGCATTTATAGATATATATATCGAAAGAGATCTTAAAGAGGGCACTTTGGATGAATCCGGTGCACAGGAACTTATTGATGATCTTGTTCTAAAGATGCGTCTTGTAAGACATCTGCGTACACCTGAATACAATGAACTTTTCGCAGGAGACCCTGTGTGGGTTACATGCTCTCTTGCAGGTGTAACTACCGAGGGTGTGCCCATGGTAACAAAGACCTGTTACAGATTCCTCCAGACGCTCTACAATCTCGGACCCAGTGCAGAACCCAACATAACCGTGCTCTGGTCTGATAAACTTCCTACACCGTTCAAAGAATTCTGTGCCAAGGTTTCCATTGATACGGATTCCATTCAGTATGAAAATGATGAGGTTATGCGCCCCGGATATGGTGATGATTATGCCATTGCATGTTGCGTATCTGCTATGAAAACCGGAAAGCAGATGCAGTATTTTGGCGCCAGATGTAATCTTGCAAAAGTTCTTTTGCTTGCTTTGAATGGCGGTAAGGATGAAGTGTACGGAGAACAGATTGCTCCCGCGGGTAACGTGTTTGGTGAGGAAGTTCTTTCCTACGAAAAAGTGATAGATGCTTTCAAAGTTTATGCTTCATGGATGGCAAAACTCTATGTTAACACTATGAACGTGATACATTATATGCACGACAAATACGCATATGAGAGACTAATGATGTCTCTCCACGATCCGGAACCGGAAAGACTTATGGCGTTCGGTATAAGCGGTCTCAGTGTATTGGTAGACAGCCTCAGTGCCATTAAATATGCCAAAGTTTCTCCTGTTAAGGACGACAGGGGAGTTATAGTTGATTTCAACTGCGAGGGCGAATTCCCCAAATACGGAAATGATGATGATAGGGTAGACGAGATAGCAAAATGGGTTACAGAGTTTTTCTACAAAGAACTTTGTAAAACACCTGCATACAGAAATGCTGTACACACACTTTCCATTCTGACCATAACTTCAAATGTGGTATATGGCAAAAAAACGGGTGCAACTCCCGATGGCAGAAAGAAAGGTGAGCCTTTTGCACCCGGTGCTAACCCAATGCACGGAAGAGATTGCGAGGGTGCTCTGGCTTCTTTGAATTCTGTTGCCAAAATTAATTATGATTGTTGCAGAGACGGTGTATCCAATACTTTCTCCATAACTCCCGATTCTCTTGGCGTTGATGATGCGGACCGTATCCAAAAATTGGTGGTAATCCTCGACGGTTACTTTGCCCAGAAGGCACATCACCTCAATGTCAATGTCTTGAACAGACAAAAACTTATTGATGCAATGGAAAATCCTGACCTGTATCCTTCGCTTACAATACGTGTCAGCGGATATGCAGTTAACTTCAATAAACTTTCCAAAGATAAGCAACTTGAAGTTATTTCCAGAACTTTCCATGAAAAAATGTAGGTTTTCACTATGAATGGTTTTGTTCATTCTTTCGAAAGCCTTGCAGCAGTTGACGGACAAGGTCTGCGGTGTGCACTTTTCCTTTCGGGATGTCCTTTGAGGTGTGCCTATTGCCACAATCCCGATACGTGGCAACCTGACGGCGGCAAGGAAACCAAAGCCGAAGATATTGTGCGCAAGATAGTAAGATACAAACCGTATTTCGGTGCAGATGGCGGAGTCACCTTTACCGGCGGCGAACCGCTCTGTCAGGCAAAATTTATAAATGAAGTATCCAACCAACTTAAAGATTTTGGCGTTGGCTATGTTGTGGACACCTCGGGATTTATTCCTTTGGATGACAATGTTAAAAAAGCACTTTCGAATTCACAACATGTCATACTTGACCTTAAGTTCTGGGATAATGACGCATATATAAAATATACCAAGGTGGGTATTGACCCGATATTGAAAACACTTAACTATCTTGAAAGCATCGGGAAACCAACATGGATCAGAACGGTAATAATCCCCGGAATAAACGACAGTGAAGAAATCCTCGATTTGTACATGAGATATCTTACGGGAAAAAAGTGTGTAGAAAAGTATGAACTGCTTGCTTTTCATACAATGGGCTTTTATAAGTACGATAAACTGGGAATACAAAATCTTCTCGCAGATAAGCAATCTTTGGAAACTTCTGTCAAAGAACGTTTGCAAAGTTATGTTAATTCAAAATTGTTTAAATAAAAGCAATGCGAAAAAGACATTTTCGGATGTCTTTTTTCGCTGTTCAAACTGTAAAAAAATGCCTTGCATTTCCATGGGGTGTATGTTATAATTGTAACGAATAAAAATTTTAATTTTTTTGCGGAGGATATCAGTATGCCGAAATACAAAAGAGTTCTTTTGAAGTTGAGTGGCGAGGCACTTGCAGGAGATAAACATTTTGGTCTTTGCGAAGAAACAATCGGAAAAATTACCGACAGAATCAAAGAAGCGCTTAACCTGGGTGTTGAGATTGCCATTGTTGTAGGTGGCGGAAATTTCTGGCGCGGCAGAAGCGGTACACAGATGGACAGAACCCGTGCTGATCACATGGGAATGCTGGCAACTGTCATAAATTCCCTTGCTCTTCAGGATGCTTTGGAGCAAAGGGGAGTACCCACCAGAGTTCAGACTGCCATTGAAATGCGACAGATTGCAGAACCCTATATCAGAGGAAAGGCAGCAAGACATCTGGAAAAAGGAAGAATTGTTATTTTTGGATGCGGAACAGGCAATCCGTTCTTTTCTACAGACACAACTGCCGCACTTCGCGCAGCGGAGATAGATGCAGAAATAATACTTCTTGCAAAAAAAGTTGATGCTGTATATGACAGCGATCCAAATGTCAATCCCGATGCAGTCAGATTTGACCAACTTTCCTACAAGGAAGTATTGAACCGCGGATTGGGTGTAATGGATTCCACGGCAACTTCTCTTTGTATGGACAACAATATTCCAATAAGAGTATTTGGACTGGATGACCCCGAAAACATTATAAAAGTTTTAAACGGCGAAGAAATAGGAACACTGGTTTCTAATATAATATAATAATCATATACAAGGAGGCTACATTATGGCTAACAATCTCAGCGCTTTTGAAGATAAGATGAAAAAGACGATTTCAGTTCTTGAAAACGAAATGAAAACCGTCAGAGCAGGCAGAGCAAATCCTGCAATTCTTGATAAGGTAAGTGTTGAATACTACGGTGCTCCGTCACCTCTTACTACTATTGCAAATGTTAGTGTTCCCGATGCGAGAAGCATTCTTGTACAGCCTTGGGACGCTTCTATCCTCGGAGATATAGAAAAGGCTATATTAAAGTCTGATATCGGCATAACACCGAACAACGACGGGAAAGCAATCAGGCTTAACTTTCCGCCCCTTACTGAGGAAAGACGTAAAGAAATCGTTAAGGGTATTCATAAAAAAGGTGAAGACTCAAAAGTTGCAATTCGTTCCATAAGACGTGATGCAATGGAAGATGCAAAAACTCAGAAAAAGAACGGTGAAATTACGGAAGATGATGTAAAGAATATCGAAAAAGACATACAGAAACTTACCGATAATTACATCAAGGATATAGATTCAATAATTGCTTCTAAAGAAAAAGAAGTTCTTGAAGTATAAAAATTATTTCCAAGCACAGTTTTTGTGCTTGGAAATTGTGCGATTGGTGATCTTATGTTATTTAAAAAGAAAAAAGCAGATGACCTTTTGGTAGATTATGATAATCTTCCGGAACACATAGGCATTATTATGGACGGCAACGGAAGATGGGCAAAAAAGAGAGGACTTCCACGAAGTTTTGGACATCGCGAGGGTGCAAAAGTTCTGGAAAAAATTACCCGTTTTGCCGGAGATATCGGAATAAGGTATATAACTTATTATGCGTTTTCCACCGAAAATTGGAAACGTCCTACAAAAGAAGTTGAATCGCTTATGCGTCTTATGGTTGATTATCTCGATGATTATGAAAGACTTCTGGGTGGCGAAGATATTAGAATTCGCATAATCGGAAAGCGCGAGGGATTGTCTGAGGAAATTCTGGAAAAGATAAATATTGTTGAAGAAGCGACAAAACAAAATAGCAAAATAACTATGAACATCGCCATTAATTACGGTGGAAGAGAAGATATAGTAAATGCTGTAAAAAACATAGCCAAATGTGTTGAAAATGGTGAAATGAAGGCTTCCGATATAACAGAAGAAGATATCCAAAACAATCTGTACACACACTATATGCCAGATCCGGATTTGATTATTCGCCCAAGCGGTGAATTGCGACTTAGTAATTTTCTTATGTGGCAGAGCGCATACAGTGAATTCTGGTTTTCGGATATAAACTGGCCCGACTTCACGAAGGATGACTTTTTAAAAGCAATATCTGATTTTCAGAAAAGAAACAGAAGATACGGAGGGGTTTGATATGCTCAAACAACGACTTATGGTAGGTGTAATCGGAGGAGTATTCATGATATTGGTACTCCTTGCCAATGTGAACATAATTTCTCTTGTCGTAGGACTTATTGCAGTGATAGGTCTCAGTGAAATTTACAACGCCACCGGCATTTTAAAAACTCAGAACAAACTTTGTATATTCAGTTATGTTTATACACTTTTCACTTTCTTGATTTTGGGATTTGCCAAAAATCCTTCCACAGTTCTTGGTATGCTATTGTTTATATACCTTTTCTTACTGTTGGTTTATTACATTTTCAACCATGAAACTTGTGATTTTCATTCTGTGAGCAGTCTGTTCTTTCAGACAATATATGTAACGGCTCTTTTCGCACACATAATTTTGGTTAGGCGTCTTTCTTTCGGAAAGTACACCATGTGGTTCATATTTGTCACCGCCTGGCTCTCCGATACACTTGCATATGCAGTTGGGCTTAAATTCGGAAGGAACAAACTCATACCCTCTGTAAGTCCCAAGAAGACTGTTGAGGGTGCAATCGGCGGCCTTGCCGGCTCACTTATTTTTAATTTGATTTACGGTATTATATGCTCCGTAGCATTCAAATTAAATGTTAATTATCTTGCACTTATACTTATGGCTCTTGTTGCAGGTGCTGTTTCACAACTTGGAGATTTGTCTGCTTCGTGCATCAAAAGAGAGTATAACCTCAAGGATTACAGCAATCTTCTTCCCGGTCACGGAGGAATTCTGGACAGATTTGATTCCGTCCTCTTTGTAGCACCGGCGATATATTATTTTGTGGTTATTTTCCCTGTAATCGCATAAAATAGGGGATATAGTATGAAAAATCTTGCATTATTAGGTTCTACAGGTTCTATAGGCAGACAATGTCTGGAAGTTGCCGATAGTCAGAACGACATAAACATAGTCGCCTTATCTGCAAATTCAAACGTGAAATTACTCTCTGAACAGGCTCATAAATATAAGCCTGCGGCAGTTTGTATTTGCGATAAGAACAGATACTCCGAACTGAAACTTGCTCTTTCGGATACAGATGTTAAGATTTATGCGGGTGAAGAAGGACTGTCTGAAATCTCATGTCACCGTGATGCTCAGATGGTTCTTACCGCAGTGGTAGGAAGTATAGGTCTAAAAAGTACGGTTGACGCCATAGAAAACGGAAAGAGAATACTCCTTGCCAACAAGGAGACTCTTGTTACGGGCGGAGAATTTATAATGCCTCTGGCAAAAAAACACAAAGTTGATATAATACCCGTAGACAGTGAGCACTGTGCTATATTTCAATCTTTAAAATCAGGAACTCACTCTGAAATAGACAAACTTCTCATCACTTGTTCGGGTGGTCCGTTTTATGGCAAGTCTATAGACGAACTTCAAAATATCAAGGCATCCGATGCACTCAAACATCCCAATTGGAATATGGGTGCCAAAATAACAATTGACTCGGCAACACTTATGAACAAAGGGCTCGAAATTATAGAGGCAAAATGGCTGTTTGATGTTGATATTTCCGATATAGAAGTTTATGTCCATAGACAAAGTATTGTGCACTCAATGGTTGAATTCAAAGACGGCTCTGTAATTGCACAACTTGGAGTTCCCGATATGAGACTTCCGATTCAGTATGCAATAAATTATCCTGAACGCTTCGACAGAATCGGGGAGAGGCTTAATCTGTACGCTATACAGACACTAACTTTTGAGCGCGCCGACACTGACGCTTTCAGGTGTTTGGATATTGCTGTGTCTGTTGCACGCGAGGGCGGTATTATGCCAACTGTTATGAATGCCGCCAATGAAATTGCAGTTGAGGCTTTCCTTGGTGACAGAATTGGATTCGTGCAAATTGCTGATGTGGTAGAAACTGTTATCAATAAGTTTAAAAACACAGAAGTTACTCTTAATTCTGTTCTTCAAAATGACAATCTGGCGCGCCAAATGACACGTGAAATAATAGAAAGGATGTAACCATGCTCACGGCTGTATACACAATAATCGTTTTTTGCCTTATAATTTCAGTGCACGAGTTCGGTCATTTTGCAGTAAGTAAATTAACGGGAATGACTGTCCACGAATTTTCAATCGGAATGGGTCCCAAACTCTTTAACCATCATGGCAAAAATACTGATTATTCCCTGAGGCTTCTTCCTATAGGCGGATATGTCAAGTTGGAAGGGGAAGATGAGGCATCAGATGATATAAATGCTTTTTGCAACAAAAAACCATGGCAAAGGTTGTGTGTGCTTTTTGCCGGTGCATTTATGAATTTTGTGTTGGGCTTTGTACTTTTTATTATTCTTTTTTCTTGCTCCAATGGTATAACTTCATCCAAAGTTGGGGAAGTAATTAAAAACACCCCTTTTAGCGAAAACGGTATTCTTGCCGGAGATGAAATTATTCGTATGGAGGGCGAAAACTATTCTTCAAATATACACACATATAACGACATCAATTATTTTGTAAGCAGAAACGGTGACGGTGCTTGCAAAATTACTTTCGAACGCAATGGGCAGAGATTTGTAAAAGTAATTGAGCCCAAATATATTAAAAATGAAAACAGAAAGTTATTTGGGTTTGTTCCCAAAGTGGAAAAACCCGGTTTTTCGAATGTTTTAAGTTCTTCATATCACCAGAGTTTGTTTGTGATTAAGGTGGTGGCAACATCTTTTGCGCAATTGTTTTCCGGCGGAGTATCGCTTTCCGATATGAGCGGTCCCGTTGGGATTATAAACGAAATAGGTAATGCTGCAAAAGACGGAATGGCAGATAGTTTTCTTGTGAGTCTTTTGAACGTTTTGAGCCTTGCCGCACTTATAAGCATCAACCTCGGTGTTGTTAATCTTCTTCCGTTGCCTGCGTTGGATGGGGGAAGAATATTGTTTATACTGATTGAACTTATACGTCGAAAACCCATAAGCAAAGAAAAGGAAGGTATGTTCCATTTTGTTGGTTTTGTACTGCTTATTGCGCTTATGATTGCCATAACTTTTTTTGATATCGGAAGATTATTCTGATAGTTTTATTAGAAACGGAGGCAAATTGTGGCAAAAAAATCTAAACTGAAAATTATTCCTTTGGGCGGCCTGGATGAAATCGGAAAAAACATCACCGCCATCGAGTATGGAAATGACATACTGATTATTGATTGCGGTATGGCTTTTCCGGATGAAGAACTTTTGGGTATTGATGTTGTAATACCTGATTTTTCCTATGTCATTAAAAATCAGGACAGGGTAAGAGCCATTGTCCTTACACACGGTCACGAAGACCATATAGGCGGCTTGCCTTATCTTTTGAAAGAAATCAATGTGCCGGTTTACGGTACCAACCTGACATTGGGTCTGGTGCAGAACAAGTTAAAAGAACATAATCTTCTTGCCGGAAGCAATCTTAACATTGTCCATCCAGGTGATGTAATAAAACTGGGAGTATTCGGAGTGGAATTTATCCGTTCGAATCACTCCATTGCAGACGCAGTTGCATTGGCGATACACACACCTCTTGGCGTGGTTGTACACACGGGCGATTTTAAGATAGACTCAACACCCATCGACGGGGAAATGATAGATTTAACCAGACTTGGTGAACTTGGTAAGCGCGGAGTGTTGGCACTGATGAGCGACAGTACCAATGCTGAACGTCCCGGAATGACTATGTCCGAAAGATTGGTCGGACATACTTTTGATACGGTGTTTAAATCCACAGACAGAAGAATTATTGTAGCAACTTTCGCTTCTAATGTTCACAGAATACAGCAGATAATCAATGCTGCTCACGAAAACAAGAGAAAAGTTGCTGTTTCCGGAAGAAGCATGCTCAATCTCATCGAAGTTGCTTCTAATTTGGGATACCTCAAATTGTATGACAATGTACTTATAGATATCGATGCCATAAATAAATATCAACCCAATCAACTGGTCATAATTACAACCGGAAGTCAGGGTGAACCTATGAGTGCTCTGTATCGTATGGCGTACAATGAGCATCGCAAAGTGGATATTACACAGGGTGATTTGGTAATTGTTTCCGCAAATCCGATTCCCGGAAATGAAAAACTTGTTTCCAATGTTGTTAATGAACTTTCCAAAAAAGGAGCAGAAGTTATTCACGAAAGGGATGCAAATGTTCATGTGTCCGGGCACGCATGCCAGGAAGAACTGAAAATGATTATTGCTCTTACCAAACCAAAATATTTCATACCTGTTCACGGCGAATTCACTCATCTTAAGAAGCACGCGGAATTGGCTACCCTTCTTGGAATCGCGCCTGGAAATATCTATATTCTGTCAAACGGAAAAGTTCTTGAAATTTCCAATAACTCCTCAAAGGCGACAGAAACCGTTAGCGCAGGACGAGTGCTTGTAGATGGTCTCGGAGTTGGCGATGTAGGAAACATCGTCCTTCGTGACAGAAAACATCTTGCAGAAGACGGAATTATCGTCATAGTGGTTTCCATAGACAGTGAAAGCGGATGTATTATATCAGGTCCCGATGTTATATCCAGAGGGTTCGTGTATGTGCGTGAATCAGAACTTCTTATGGATGAAATACGAACTGTGGCAAAATCCTGTCTGGAATCGTGTGAAAAAAATAAAATACGTGATTGGAATACAATTAAGACAAACATCAAGGCAAAAGTTTCCGAGCGCCTTTATGCAGAAACAAAGCGTAAACCCATGGTACTTCCCGTGATTATGGAAGTGTGATAAGTTTTTTGAGGCGGATTCTAAAAATCCGCCTTTTTTGCAACCTTTTGACATAGTTAAAAGTATTACATAAAGAGGGAGGAATTTCCGTGGCAGAATTTAGCGATAACACCGCTTACAAACATGCTATAGTAGAAAAGTATTTTGATACTGTCTACAGGCTTGCTTTGTCGCAAACACGGGATTCCCGTAGGGCAGATGATGTTCTGCAGGAAGTTTTCCTGCGCTACATAAAAACTGATAAAGTTTTTGAAAGCGAAGAACATATTAAAGCCTGGCTTTTAAGAGTTACCATGAATTGCAGTAAAAGTTCCTTTACTGATACATGGCACAAAAAAACAGTCCCTCTTACCGAAGATATATCTTTTGAAATGCCTGAGCAGGAAGAACTGTATGTTACAGTTGCGAAACTGCCAAAAAAGTACAGGAGCGTAATACATCTCTTTTACTATGAAGATATGTCTGTCAGAGAAATTGCCCGATGTTTGAACGTAAAGGAAAGTACTGTTAAATCTCAACTTCATCGCGGCAGGGAGATGCTCAAAGAAATGTTGAAAGGAAGGTATGAACTTGAATTTTAAAGATGTGTACAAATCTTCTAACGATTGCATCAAAGCGGATAGAAATCTTATGGAAGATATCTTTAAAAAAAGTGAAAAACCCGTTTGGTTCAATTATGGCAGACTGGCGATTTCATGTGCTGCAGTTGTGGTTTGCATTGCTGTGGGTTCTTTGTTTGTAAAACAAAGTTCACCGACGGTTCCCGGTAAAAAACCGGTTTATAATGAGCCTGTCAAGTCAGGCGAAACTGTAGTTATGCAGGCAGACAGCGAAAAAGTCAGACTTGGGATTGCTGTCGATGATACGAAAAACGCTGCAAATAAATCGGTCGACAATACCCCGTCGGAAACTTTGCAAACTGAGGTGCCCGATGTAGAATCTGACATCAAAGCCGAACCCGAAACTTTTCTTCTCCCGAAAATGGCTTCGGGCGGTTCCGGTGCCGGCGGTACAATGTATGATAGTGTTTCTCTGGATGAATACGCAAATTATATTGGTATAGATATTTTTAACATAAGCCCGAAACTTCCTGACGGTATGTATATGGTTTTGCCGTCTGAAATCACATTTGAAAAGAACAGTCAAACGGGTGATATAACGGGCGACCATGTTCAGTTTATTGCTTTGGATAGTAATAATCCAAACAGGATTATTATGACTGAACTTACAAAATCGGAAGGTGAGATTTCTTCGCTTTTTACTGCAAACACCAACAGTATGGTTACCGTAGATAACGTTGAGGTTGTTGTTATATCTGAAGAAAACACTATTAAATCTTGCTTTAAGCACAATGATTTGTGGGTTTTGATTACGTCAATTGATGTGTCAAAGGAAGAGTTTGATGCATTTTTGAATAGTTTAATAAAAAAGGAGAATTGAAATGAAACTAAGAACTATGCTTGCGGCTGCATGTATTGCCGCAACAACACTTTCTGTGGTGGCTTTTGCGGAAAATGATATCATGCTCATTGCCGAGAATCCTGCAGCAGAAAAGCAAATTTTTGTAAACGGTGAAAAACTTGACGCTTCCTATCTTGAGGACGATGGCGTTGTGATGATTCCTGTCCGTAAGGTTTGCGAATCATTGGGGTTTACAGTAACTTGGAATAGCGAAACAAATGATGTAGTAGTTGAAAAAATGCCCTTATACTACACATTCAATGTCTACAAGGACGGATACACTATTTCCAGAACTGCGCCTTACGTTTTGGGAAAAGACCCCCAGGTTGTAAACTGCACTACATACGTACCTCTTTCTTTTGTAAATGAAATTCTTCCCTGTGTAGGATTCGCAGAAGATGGTATTGTGAATATTTCTTCCAAACAGGAAAAGGTTCACAACACAGTTGTTTTCAACAGTGAAACCGAGGGTATGTTAATTGTGTATGATGCAAAACTCGGTGATGTTATTGTCAATGTTTCCGAAGAAACAATCGTGGAGGGTGACCTTTCTGCAATTGAGGCAGGACAGGTGCTCGATGTTGTTTACGACGATTTTATGACTTTGAGCCTTCCGCCTATAACCAACGCTCTTGAAGTTAAGGTTTTGCAGGGTGAATATGCAGAAAAAATCTCATCAGTCATAGTTGAAGTGACATCTGATGAGAATACCAAGGGTATACTTATAGGAAATCCTGAAAATGCAACCGAACAGATTTTTCTGAATGTTTCCGAAAACACAGTATTGCTTTCCAAGGAAGGCGAAGCAGTTTCTCTTGATGCTTTGCAAAAGGGTATGAAGATAACTTCTGTTGCTTCAAATATGGCTACAAGAAGTCTTCCTCCCCAGAGAAACGCATACAGCATACGTGTGACTGAGTAAAACGAAAAACAGCCCGCAGGATTCATATATAATTCCGCGGGCGTTTTTTATTTGTGTTACAGGAAAATATACAATTAAACCTTGACTTTTAAATCTGTGTATGCTATAATTAGTTCCGTTGTGAAGATATGCGCCGCTAGCTCAGCTGGATAGAGCGTCTGACTACGGATCAGAAGGTCAGGGATTCGAATTCTCTGCGGCGCGCCAAAAACTCCGGTCTTTTGACCGGAGTTTTTATCTTTTGTTCTTAAAAAATACTTTCAATATGCTTGCACATTCCTCTTCACGTATTCCGTAATACACATCCGCTTTGTGATTGAAATTCAACTTGTTAAAATCTGTAATTGACCCGAAACAACCGCTTTTCGGTTCCATAGCGCCTATGTAGAGCCTCTTTATCTTTGTGTTTATTATTGCACCTGCACACATGGGACAGGGTTCAAGCGTTACATACATTTCACAATCCGACAAGTCTTTGTTTTCTGTTTTCTCCAATGCTTTTTGAATGGCAGTCACTTCCGCGTGACAAGTTGAATTACATTTTGCGTTTGTCTCATTATGGGCCTTTGCAATAACCGTTCCGTTGCGGGTGATTACGCATCCCACAGGAACTTCGTCTTCGCTATATGCTTTTTTGGCTTCTTCAATTGCTAAATCCATAAATTTCAAAATAATCAGTCCTTCATAAAACTATTGAAATTCTATTATAAGATATGTTATTATTAATGTGTAGAATAAAATATGTGCAAAAGGATGAAACGGATGTCTTCATACAAATCACTTGGCATCAGAACTCAAGAAAAAATCAGGCGGAATATCGGGGACAAATTCATACTTTCCGATTATGCCATACGAAGAAATCAGGAACACGACAAAGCAACTTTGTGGAGACCTGCTTTTGTTCGTGATGCCGAAAAGATTTTGCACTGTCCGTATTATAACAGATACGGGGATAAAACGCAAGTTTTCTCTCTGTACAAAAATGATGATATAACCCGAAGGGCATTGCATGTTCAACTTGTTTCAAGAATTGCGCGTAACATTGGCAGAATGCTGAATTTGGACACAGATTTAATTGAGGCTATATCGCTGGGACACGACATAGGTCACACACCTTTCGGCCACGCAGGGGAAAAGTTTCTGGACATAATAAGTATGGAAACAACCGGCAGACATTTTCTGCACAATGTTCACAGTGTCAGAGTTCTGGATGAAATTTTCAGATACAATATAAGTCTTCAGACCCTGGACGGAATTTTGTGTCATAACGGAGAAAACGAACTTCGCGATTACTGCGTATGGGATACAGACAGTTTTGAAAAATTTGACATTATGTACGAAAATTGTTACACGGATAAAGAGTATGCAAATTCTATAATGCCTTCGACCAAAGAAGCGTGTGTTGTCCGAATAAGCGACCTTATTGCCTATATTGGAAAAGACCGTCAGGACGCTATTAAAACAGGTATTATAAACGGCTATGAAACTTTCGCAAATTCTACTCTCGGAAACTTCAACGCGGCTATTATCAATAATATGGTTGTAAATGTCATCGAAAACAGTTATGGCAAAGATTGTATAACCATGGACGAAGAATGTTTCGAAAACCTTAAAGAAGCCAAACGGGAAAATTATGAAAAGATATACTACAGCAAAGAAGTATCTACCATACAGAAAGATGTTATAGCACCAATGTTCTCCGATCTGTACAGGAAACTCAAAAACGATATTGAAACGGGCAACAAAAATTCACCTGTTTTTAAACAACATATTGATTACATAAACAACGCCCGAAAGTATTATTGCACAGAAGATTACATGGAAACGGATAAAAACAGGATTATCATAGATTATATAGCGAGCATGACAGATGATTATCTTGTGGAACTGTATGATTATTTTTATCCGGGACGGAGTAAGGTTAAATATTTTTCATATTTTGAAAATTAATATAACCAAGGAGGTTAATATGAATTTATACGACGTAAAAGAAATTTTAGGTGCAAATGTCTACAACTTGGAAGACCAGATGGAGCGGGAGGTGTCTTCGGCATTCGCCTGCGACCTTATGAGCGATGTTCTTGCTTTTGTTGACAACCAGCCATTACTCCTCAGCGGTCTTATCAATCCGCAGGTTGTAAGAACTGCAGAAATGATGGATATGAAAGCCATTGTTTTTGTTCGCGGTAAAACCCCAACTGAAGAAATAGTGGAACTTGCAACCGAAGCAAACATTGTCATTTTGAATACCGAACTTACTATGTACAATGCGTGTGGACTATTGTATAAGAACGGACTTTGTAAATAACAGGAGGTAGTTATATGCAGGGTTATAAGGTGAGTTTCAACGTAGATGGTGATGATTTTACAATTGCCGGTGAAGCATCAAGAAACCTCAAGAAAATCCTCAGGCAACTGGGCATAGATCCTCAGGTGATACGTAAGGCCACTATAGCGATGTATGAGGGTGAAATAAACATGGTAATTCACGCCGACGGCGGTGTGATTGATGTGACGGTAACTCAGGATAAAATACATATGCTTCTAAAAGACAGAGGCCCGGGTATTCAGAATATCAATCTGGCAATGACCGAAGGATATTCCACTGCCACCGAAGAAGTGCGTCAACTTGGTTTCGGAGCAGGGATGGGGCTTCCGAATATGAAAAAATATACTGACTTTTTTAAGATTGATTCAACCGTTGGTGTGGGTACAACGGTAGAAATGGTTGTAAACATCAATTAATTTTTAGGGAGGTGTCCCTTTGAAAGATATAAGACATTCTGTGCAACTGGACAAGGAGCGTTGTCACGGTTGTACTAACTGCATAAAAATGTGTCCCACCCAGGCAATTCGTGTTCGCGACGGCAAGGCAAAAATCATTACAAACAGGTGTATCGATTGCGGCGAATGTATAAGAGTATGCCCATATCACGCGAAAAAGGCAATTACGGATTCGTTTGATAAATTAAAAGAATATAAATACACTGTTGCTCTGCCTGCACCCACTTTTTACGGTCAGTTCGCAGAAGCAAGAGATATAAATGCAATTCTCAATGCACTGCTCAAGGTGGGATTTGACGATGTGTTTGAGGTTGCTGCCGCGGCAGAAATCATAACTAAAGAAACCAAGAAGATAATCAGAGAAAACGATCTTGAACTTCCTGTAATAAGTTCTGCTTGTCCTGCTGTGGTAAAACTGATTTCCACGAGATTTCCAAGCCTTACGGACAATATTCTGCCTGTAATTTCTCCCATGCAACTTGCAGGTAAATTGGCGCGTGAAAAGGCTGTAAACGACACAGGATTAAAACCCGAAGAAATAGGCGTATTCTTC
>JAZNJU010000183.1:0-8821 GCA_045578205.1 Clostridia bacterium
GTTTATAACATCATTGCGTATGCGGAATGATGTTAATTTTTCGTTTATAGGAAAACTTTTTGGAACTGCTAACAGTATGTGTTCGTTTGCAATAGCATGGTATTTATATTCATTTTCCTTTTCTCTTTGCGCATTATCTACTATAAAATCGATACTTCCTTTCTCAAGCATTTTTTTAAGTGTTGCCGAGTTTTCTACCAATATATTTAAAGTTATTTCAGGAAAAACTTCCTGAAAACCTTTTAATATAAAAGGTAAAATATTTGATGATACAAATATTGTGCTTCCAATGGTTATGCTTCCTTTTTTTAGTTTTCGCAAATCATCTATTTCATCTTTTAGATTCTTTTCTATGTTTTTTATTTCCTCAAGAGCGGCAATATATTTTTGACCAATGTCAGTTAGATGAATTTCTCTTCCGGAGCGATCGAAAATAGGCGCTCCCAGAGTATTTTCTAATTTTTTTATGCTCAGCGATAAAGAGGGCTGAGATATAAATAATTTTTCGGCAGCCCTTGTAAATGACTTCTCTATATAAACTGTATAGGCATAATCGGCATATTTAAACATAACTCCTCCATAGGCAAAAAAATATAATAAATATACAATTATTTATATTTTATTATAACGCAGTCTTGTGATATAATCAATACAAATGTTATATTTTTGAGAGGAAAAAATGGACAAGAAAACAATTGGAATAATCGGAGGAATGGGTCCTCTTGCCACTGCCGATCTTTTTAGAAAGATTGTACTTAACACTAAAGCAACAACTGATCAGGAGCATATTAAGATATTAATAGATAATAATACGGACATTCCCGATAGAACCGAGGCAATAATAAATAATGGGAAAAATCCGGTTCCACAATTAACCAAAAGTGCAGTAGTTCTTTGGGCAATGGGTGCGCAGATTCTTGTGATGCCATGTAATACAGCGCATTATTTTCATTCTGAAGTTCAAAAGAATGTTGATATACCTATTTTAAGTATGATAGAGATTACCGGAAAGTCGCTTTTAAAAAAGGGGATAAAAACTGTTGGTTTGCTTGCCACTGAAGGAACGATAAAAAGTGGAATTTATCAAGATTTTTTCATGAAAATTGGAATAAAAACTATTATTCCCGATGAGGATGGTCAGTCTTGTATAACCGATTTGATCTACAATGGAGTAAAGGCCGGAAATAAAGATTATGACGTTACGAGAGTGAATGAAGTTATAAAAAGTATGTTTAAATGTGGAGCGCAGACAATTGTTTTGGGTTGTACGGAACTCCCGATTGCTATGGATATGTATGGACTTGAGTATAACATATGCGATCCAACCTTGGAACTTGCAAAAGGCGCGATTGAAGCGGCTAACGGAAGATGTATATAGCATTTAGATTGTCGATATTTTATATTACACAATTTACGATAGCCTTCTATTATAAACGGCAGCATCTGAAGCGTTTTATACTTCCAATAAAAAGGGCGTTCTCACAATTTAGTGAATCACTTGAGACACGCCCTTGTTAACTTATTTATTAAATGACGGAGGAACGGTTTCGTTACCGGCAAATGCATTAGGTCCCGGGTCGGACATTGAAAAGTACATCTTTGCCGCTTTTGTTGTTCCGAAATCTTTGTTGGAACCGGTGTTTTGAACTTTGTTGAAAGCATCTCTGAACATCTGGTTGTGTGCTTCTTCGCGATTGAGGAGAAAATCAATTGTTTCCTTCACTTTTTTATCCTCGATCTGGCGGTATAAATATTGGTAAACCACCTTTGCACGTTGCTCCGATGCAATATTACTCAGGATATCTGCACATAGATCTCCTGTTACAGTAACGTAATCAGCAGTCCACGAGTAGCCCGAGGAGTTAATCAGTCCCGGATTCAACCCCAGAATAACATGTGACTGGATTTCTCCTGCCTGCACTTTCATAGCATCTACGTCGTGTCCGTTGAGTAAGTTGATGGTTTGTGCTATCATTTCCATGTGACCCAATTCTTCTGCCGCTATGTCAAGAAATAAATCCTTGATTTCCGGGTCTTTGATGCGAAAACTCTGTGACATATATTGCATAGCGGCTTTCATCTCGCCGTTTCCGCCTCCCAGTTGTTCCTGAAGCAATACGGCATATTGCGGGTTGGGTTTTTCCACTTCAACAGGGTGGAAAAGCATTTTTTCGTGTTTAAACATACAAATTACCTCCAATTGCTGTTTGTTTTATTTTTAAACAATCAGCGGATTCTTATTCATAATGTAAAAAAAGGATGCAATTACACCTTATTCTTGCGGATGGTATTTCTATTGTTGTGAGATACTAAAGGCAGAGGTGAGAAAATGAAATCCATATGGAATGAAACTGAAAAAACGGAATTTTCTGAACTTCAAGGCCATATAAATACTGATGTCTTGATTGTGGGTGGCGGTATGAGCGGTATCCTTTGCGCATATATGCTCAAAAAGGCGGGAGTGGATTGCGTTTTGGTTGAGGCAGACAGAATACTGTCGGGTATAACAAATGCGACTACGGCAAAAATTACGTTTCAGCACGGTTTGATATATCATAAAACAATCCAAAAATACGGAAAAGAAAAAGCACAACTTTACTATGAAAGTCAGAAAGACGCGCTTGATATGCTGGTAAAGATTGCTGCCAAAACACAGGCAGAAGTTGAGATGTGCAGTTCTTTGGTATATTCCGTGAATAACAGGTCGGTAATTGAAAAGGAAGTCGAGGCACTGGATACTATCGGTTGCAATGCAGAGTTTTGCACGGATACGGAGTTACCTTTTGAAGTGGCAGGGGCGGTAAAAATTGAAAACCAGGCAAAATTTCACCCACTCAAATTTGGCTATGGCATAGCAAAAAAATTGAAAATATATGAAAAAACGAAAGTTCTGGAATTTAAGTCCGGAACAGCAATAACGGAAAGAGGAAGTGTGAATGCAAAAACAGTAATTGTTGCAACGCATTTTCCCTTTATAAACAAACACGGATGGTATTTTCTAAAAATGTATCAGCACCGTTCCTATGTAGTCGCACTGGAAAACGCGCAGACTTTCAGGGATATGTACGTGGATGAAAATCAAATCGTATTGTATTTTCTACCGTTTTGTCACATGCGGATTCTTTTGGTTTTAATGAGGTATTCCAAAGACTTTATGAGAATGTTTTTAATCCCGTTGCAGACCGAAAATATGCAATGATGTTTTATCTTAACGGAATAACTGCAGTGGTGACGGAGTGGGTAAAAGACGGATGTGAAAAGACAATTGGAGAAGTATCCCAAATAATTCACGAATGTATATTTGGCTTTAACAAACTTTCAACGACTACAATATTATAATACCAAAAGAATAAAAAACATATCGGAGATATTATCACCGATATGTTTTTTTGTTGAAACTATTTATGTAACAGAGGCAAAGAACTTCGATATGGTGAAATTATCTGCCAATATCGTACACACTCATTACCTGCATTGATTTTTTGATTTCTTCTTCGCTGTGATTTGTTTTGACCTTTACAATGTAAGGTTCTTTGCTTGTTATATCAAAGAAGTTATCGGACAAAACACAGTCAAATCCCTCAAAATCAATGGCGACGCCTTTTGCGAAACAATTGCTTGAAATACGGATTTCTACTCCGTCATCACAAGCGGTAACCTCTGTGTCAAATTGAGGTTTTTCCCAGTTAAAGTGTTTCGGCGGAACAGGGAGTGCAGTTTGTCTCATGACAAAATTTCCGTTTTTGTCAAACAAATCCACATAGAAAAATTCACTGTACTCATCATCAAACAAAGAGTGTGTTCGGAAGACATCGGATGATGTAAGAGATGGTACGCTTACTTTTTCACGATAGCATTCCTTAACATTCAGTTTGGCGTCGCTCTTTACTACACAAATTTCTCCTTCAAAGTCTTCCATGGTCTCATTTGAAACATTGACAGTAAGGTTGTCCTCTTCCAAAAACAATCCCATTGCTACGGGGGCATAGAACTTTCGTGCGGCATAATGGAGAGCCTTGTATCTTAAATTGCTGTCAATACTTGACCACGATGCAACAGGCCAGCAGTCATTAAACTGCCAGTATATGGAGCCCATGCAACATCCTCTGTTACGTCTGAAGTGTTCTACTGCATATTTTACGGCATCTGCCTGCATAAGTTGAGATGCCAAGACAAGTGTTTCAAAATTATTCGGATACAGATATTCCTGCGAAAGATACATAAGTATTTTGCTGTTGCCTGTTTGGCATTTCTGATGATTTTCCATAACTCTGGAAAAGCAATTCATATCCTTATGCTCGCAAAAATCCCTGATTGTTTTAACAGAAGGAAAACTTTCGAATCCGTATTCCGAGCAAAATCTGAATTTGTGTTCTCTGTATGAAGTAAAGGGGAGATTGCTGTGCCATACCTTCCAGTAATGCACATCGCCTCTGGTTTCGTCATTTGGATTATCAAATCCGCCGCCCGAAGACGGACTGGCAGGCCAGTAGAATATGTCGGCGCAATATTTTTGGCAGATTTTAGGGAGGAGATTTTCGTAGAGTTCAAGATAGTCTGATTTAACTTCCTCAGTTTTTTCCACGCTTTTCCATTCCAAAACAGCAAGTTCCATTTCGTTGTTGCCGCAAAGTAAACCGAGCGACGGATGGTGTCGCAACCGTTTTACATTTTGGATTGCTTCGTGGGTAAATTCCTCTTTCATATCATCGTTTAGCCATATGGTTGCGCAGGCTACCATAAAGTCCTGCCATACAACAAATCCTTCGCGATCGCACATATCAAAGAATTCGTCTTCAGGATAATAACCGCCGCCCCATACGCGCAGGCAGTTGAAGTTTGCATCAATCGCCGTTTGTATGAGTTTCTCGGTCCTTTCAGAAGTAATTCTCGACAAGATATTATCCTGCGGAACATAATTTGCCCCCATGGCAAAAATCTTCACACCGTTAATTACAAAACAGAATTCATTACCCCATTTGTCGGCTTCTGTGCTTACGCTTAGGGTTCTGAGACCGATTTTTTGCGATTTTGAATCGAGCACTTTTTCGTTATTTTTTATGACAGCACAAATTTCATATAGATTCTGCTCTCCGTAACCGCGTACCCACCAAAGTCTGGGATTTTGGATTGTTATACTTCCTTTTTTATTATCAAGTTTTATTTCAATGCCGTCTATCTGCACATATATTTCGTTATCCTTGTCGTGCTTTGTTTCTACCGTGATATCAAGGACCACTTCGTTATCACCGTGTTTTTGACAAACATATATATTGTCAATTTTGTCATCTGAATAAGCATCGATGCAAACATCGCGGAATATGCCCATGTCAGGAAGTTTAGGGCCCCAGTCCCAGCCCGACATATACAGCGCCTTGCGAAGATGCGCCGCTCCCTGGACGGAGTCCTTGTTGGTATAGACATGATGGAGGGCGTTCATTTTTTCAAAATATCCTATAGGTGAAGAAAATTCCAATACAAGGGAGTTTTCGCCCATGTGGATTTTGTCTTTGATATCATATGTATAGGTTCTGTGCATGTTTTTTACAGAATCCAAAAGGACTCCGTTTACATAGATACCGCATATAGTATCAAGACCGTAAAAGGTAAGTTCTACGTATTCTTCTTTCAGAATATCTTCATCAATGGTAAATTGCGTTTTAAAGGTACAGTCTTCTTTGGATAAATCAGTCAGTTCCAACTCGTTAAGACCATAAAAAGGATCTTTTATTAAACCATGTTGAAATAGTACGCTGTACATGGAGCATGGCAGAACGCAGGACAGATTTTTGTACTGTCCGTAACTCATTTGCCAATTTTTCAAAATCATAAAAAACACCTCTTTTAATGTTTGGTTTTATCATTCAAAATCAAGCAGAAGTTCAAGAACTCTTTTTGCACTTTCGCGTAAGGCAAGTTTTCCGTCACGGCTTCTGGCTATGTCCCATATTGCATCGGAATAACCGCGGGGCATACGCACATCATTACCCGAGAGCATTTCCACACCGTGGTATCCGTATGTGCGCCAGTCGGTCATTACAAGCCCTTTAAAGCCCCATTCGTTTCTGAGAATTCCGGTAAGCATATCGTGGTTTTCGCTGGCACGTTCACCGTTTATGGGGTTATATGATGTCATAATACAGCGGGGTGCAGCCTCTTTGACGCATATTTCAAATCCTTTAAGATAAATTTCCCTAAGGGCACGCTGTGAAACAACGCTATCGCAGTTTCTGCGATTAGTTTCTTTGTTGTTTGCGGCAAAATGCTTGGGTGTTGCCGCTATATTCTGCGATTGTATACCCTTTACCTTTGCTGCAGCCATCTTACCCGAAACAAGCGGATCCTCGGAAAAATATTCAAAGTTTCTGCCGCAAAGAGGATTGCGGTGAATATTCATTCCCGGAGTAAGCCATATCATAAGATTGTTTTCTTTTGCTTCCATAGCACCCATTTTTCCCATTTCGTACATCAAATCGGTATCCCATGTGCACGCAATAAGAGTTGCGCAAGGGAACGATGTAGTGGGAACACCTCTGTCGGGAATGATTCGTACACCTGCAGGTCCGTCGGTAGTCATTGCGCAGGGCACACCGTACGGGTCATCAGTCGGATTTCCGCCTATACCGCTTGTGTTGGCAACACCGCGGTTCTCTTTTCCGCCAAGAAGTTCTGCCATGTAGGAATTGTCAAGTTGTGCAATAAATTCGTCGAGTGTTGCTTTGCCATCTGCAACTTCTCGGAACATAATTTTACCTCTTGGAGAGGATACGGTTGTGCATTCTTCATATTGATACAGGGGCTTCTTTCTTTCGCCCAAGGGTAGTGTTTCATAACTTCCGTCGGAAAGAAGTCGCTTTTCAAGATTTATGGGAACCATTTTTTCGCTAAGTTGCTCTGTTACTATATATTCATCGGAAACTGTGTATGTGTAGTCTGCTTTTATGATGTTTCTTACGCTGTTGCCTATATGGAAAGTGTAGTCACCCTTTTCAAGAATATATGCGGATTTTTGGCATTTTCCCATGTCGTCATAACTTGCCATATCTTTTATATCAAAACTAAGTTCAACTTTTTCTTCGCTTCCGGGCAAAAGGAGAGAGGTTTTCTTAAAAGCAGCAAGTTCGTATCGGGGTTTGCCAAGTTTCCCCTGAGGTGCACTGTAGTAAAACTGAATAACCTCACGTCCGGGAATACTGCCTGTGTTTTTAACAGTAGCACTTGCTACGATTTCACTGCCTTCTTTTTTGACGTTTATGTTATAAATCTCAAAATCTGTATATGAAAGTCCAAAACCGAAAGGATAGTTAACTCTTTTTCCGGCATCTTCAAAAGTCTCGAAGTAGCGGTATCCCACATAAATATCTTCATAATATTTAACGAACATTTCGCTGTGATTAAAGGTTTCAGCAGACGGGTAATCTGCAAAACTTTTTGCAAGGGTATCTGTAAGTTTGCCCGATGGATTTACATCGCCGCAAATAATATCTGCTACAGCCAGACCTCCCTCCATACCTGCATTCCATGCAAGAAGTGAAGATGAAATTCTGTCGTTTGATTTAAACCATTCTGTGTCAATGACACCGCCCACATTAAGAACTGCAATGACCCTTTCAAAGTTTTCACATACCTTTTTTACCATTTCTGATTCCGCATCACTAAGGTAGAAGTCGCCCTTTTTAGCCTCTCTGTCCCACGCTTCACGGCTGTAGCGGCTTATTGTGATAATAGCGGTATCTGTAAATTCACGGGCTTCTTTTAATAATTGATCCGGTATTTTAAGTTCCTTGGCAAATCCGGGAACATTCTGACCCTTATATGACTGAGGATAATCCGGATGGTCGCCCATTTCAAAATTTTCTTCATAAAAGGCAGACAACTTATGAAAAATTTTAACTTTTTCCTCCTGCTCCTTTATTTTGAAGCCTTCATAAATATTTCGTTCATATGCGCAGTAGACTATGCCGCTTCCGCCGCCTCCGCGCACATAATCAATCTGACCTTTTCCGAAGATTGCGATTTTTGTTCCTTGTTCAAGCGGCAGAGCCTTATTTTCGTTTTTGAGAAGTACCATACCCTCGGATGCTGCCCTGCGCGAAAACGCTATGTGTCTGTCACACGCTGTTACCTTTTCTCCGTTTTCACCCAAAGGAATGTTTGGATAGTATTTCAGACGCGTCCACTTTTCCATTTCTTTCGCTCCTTGTTTTGGATTTTATGTTCTATGCTTGAATTATAAGGCATAATATGCTATAATACAAGACATAAATTGGGTGTTTCGGGACAAAAAATGCACTGAGGTGGTTTGTGTGAAGATTTTTTATGAAAAAAGAAGAGACGGACAGTTATATTTCAGAACGGCTCATACTCTTGAATTTGATGCTCATATGCACGAGAGCGTGGAAGTTGTGTTTCTTATTGACGGCTCTGCCCACGCCTTTGCCGGTGGCAAGGATTATCAACTAATGGCAGGAGATTTTTTTGTCGTTTTTCCAAACACTATTCACTATTATGACAAATGCGTTAACAACAGAGCGATCGTTGTTATTGTTCCTCTTAATATGCTTACAGAGTTTCGCAGTATTCTTACTTCAAAATCCATAGTATCGTCTGTTATCCGCGGTGTAGATGGTCGGGCGGCAGACCTTCTTAATAATATCATAACCTATGATGGAAAATACAAAGACGAGGCAATTCGCGGAATGTTTCTTGCGGCATTTTCGATGATTCTTGAAAAAGCAGATTTTTCGGATAAGGCAGTTTTTAACGGGACCACCATTGAATCAATCCTTGAATTTTGTGAAAAACACTATAAGGAAGAACT
>JAZNJU010000184.1:0-3459 GCA_045578205.1 Clostridia bacterium
GTATTCAGTTTTGAAATAATGTGTGACCCTGCCAGAATTCCTCCCGTAGCAAAAAACGACAGCCACAAAGATACACTGAAAAACGAGGATGGCTCACCTATAATAACTATTGCAAAAATGGCAAAGAGACTTGCAAAAGGAGTGTATTCCCGATAAAACATTCCTGCTGCGCACAAAGAGAACGACATAAATGCGGCTCTTGTAACCGATACTCCGAATCCTGTGAAAAGGAGCATGAAAGCACAGCACAAAAGAGTGGTTGCAAGAAAAACGATGTTTTTAAATTTTCTTCTGAAGTTCAGGTTTATGAATAAAGCGCTGAAAAACAGCACCAGAATGTTAAGATGCAGTCCCGAAACCGCCACTATGTGATATATTCCGGATTTTTTGTAGTTTTCGGCATTGGAATCGGGTATCAGGTCCTTGTTGCCCGTAACAAGTGCATTCACAAGCCCCGCTTCGGGTTGCGTAATGTTTTCAACTATTTTTTGTGTGGTTTTATCCCTGAATGAATACAAGGGTTTCAGCGGACCCGCTGTGTGCGTTTCAATCATTGCACCGTCGGAATAAAAACACAGTGAAGCCCCAAGGGATTTTATGTAATTTCCGTAGTCAAATCCACCCGGGTTAAGAGGTTTTCCGGGCACGGCAAATTCTCCCGCGAGAGTCAATCTGTCTCCGAACGAAAAATCAAGATTGCGTGCGTGGTCCACAGTTACAAATATACATTCACTTATGACGCTTTTGCCATTTGGCTTTGCAACAAAAGTCACCGAATCATCGGAACGGGAGGGAATGCTTTTTATTGTAACGTCAAGGGTAATCCGCTTGTTTTGTACTGCCAAGCCGCGGTCAGCGGATATCCTGTGCTCAAAATTAAAAACCGATATCAGCATAATTACACACAAAACAGGGTATACAAATTTGTAAATGTGATGCGAAATAAAGTTTTTCATGGGTTCTCTCACTGTAAAATATGTGCAAAAAATAATAGTAAACTTGCAAAAAAACAAGAATTTTTATAAATATTACCTATTTTGGGATTATAACACACTTTTATTCAAATAACAACTTGATTTTGCAAGATAAATGTTATATAATATTAAATTGATTGTATAAAGAGGTGAATAAATGGCAATATTTACAATGTCGGATTTGCACCTTTCCCTGGATACGGACAAATCCATGGAGGTTTTCGGTCCATCCTGGAGCAATTACATAAACCGTATTTTTGAAAATTGGGGCAGTCATGTCTTAGAGGATGACACCGTTCTTATCGGCGGGGACATATCCTGGGCAATGCACCTTAAAGACTGCAAAAAGGATTTTGAATTTATAAATTCTCTGCCCGGCAGAAAAATTCTCTTCAAAGGCAATCACGATTACTGGTGGGAGAGTATGACAAAACTCAACGGTTTTATTAAAGAGAATGCTTTTGAAACCATATCTTTTCTGAATAACAATTCCGTCATATGTGAGGATTGTCTTGTCTCAGGAAGCCGCGGATGGATTCTTCCCGATGATTCTCCGTTTGGTCCCGATGATGAAAAGATTTATAAACGGGAACTTTTGAGACTGGAACTTTCTCTAAAACACGGTGAAGATATGTGCAGTGTTTGGAAATTTGAACCGTCCAAAAGAATATGCGTGCTTCATTATCCGCCTTTTTCAAAAGAGCACAATTTCGATGAGAGCCTTGTGTCTCTCATGCAGGAACACAAAGTCACACACTGCTTCTACGGCCACCTACACTCACTTTCGGCAAAAAATGCTTTGGAGGGAAATTATGACGGCATAGAATACCGTCTGGTTTCGGCAGACCATCTGGATTTTACTCCCATAAAAGTGTAAAAATTTACAAATTGTCTGTGGAAATGTCCCAAAAAATGTTGTACAATAAATATTGACATATAACCGAGGTTTTTCTCGGAAAATTAAAAATGAAATTTATTTTATAGGGGGAACCTAACAAATGAAATTATTAAAAAACGAAACTATCGAAAAGAATGTTGTTAAACTCACAATTGAGGTAGACAGCGAAGCATTCAAGGCTGCTATTGAAAAATCATACAAGAAGAATGTTAAGCAGATAGCATTGCCCGGTTTCAGAAAGGGTAAAGCACCCAGAGCAATAATCGAAAAATACTACGGCAAGAGCGTGTTTTTTGAAGATGCCATCAATTTTGTATGTCCCGATGCATATGAATACGCAGTGAAGGAAGCAGGTATTGACCCTGTTGACAGACCCGAAATGGATATTGAAAAACTTGACGATAACGGCGAAGAACTTGTTCTCACCGCAACCGTTACAGTAAGACCCGAAGTTAAACTGGGTGAATACAAGGGTATTTCTGCAGAAAAGAAAAACTACAAAACAAAAGTTGCAGATGTGGATGCAGAAATCAAAGTTGCAAGAGAAAAGAACTCCCGTATGGTAAACGTGGAAGACAGAGCAGTTAAGAAAGGCGACTTTACCGTAATCGATTTCGAAGGCTTTGTTGACGGAGTTGCATTCCCCGGCGGAAAAGGTGTTGACCACAACCTTGAAATCGGAAGCGGTCAGTTTATACCCGGTTTTGAAGATGCACTTGTAGGTGCAAAGATTGGTGTTGAAAAAGAAATTAACGTGACATTCCCCGAAGAGTATCACGCAGAGGAATTAAAGGGCAAGCCTGCAATGTTCAAGGTTACAGTTAAGAGCATTCAGGTTAAGGAACTCCCCGAAGTTAACGACGAATTTGCAAAAGATCTTGGCTTTGAGACTCTCGATGAATACAAAGCCGACATCAGAGCAAAACTCGACAAAGCAAACGCAGACAAGACTGCAGCAGAATTCGAAGGCAATGTAATAAAGGAAGTTGTAGGTGCAGCAGAAGTTGAAATCCCCGATTGTATGATTGATTCGGCAATCGAAGATATGATGAGAGACTTCAGTTACAGACTTTCTTCACAGGGTCTCAGTTTTGAACAGTATATGCAGTTTACCGGTATGACTCCCGAAAGTTTCAGAGAACAGTATAAGGAGCAGGCTGAAGAAAGAGTTAAGTCCAATCTCGTTATAAGCGAAATTGCAAAAATAGAAAATATTGAAGTGACCGATGAAGACGTTGAGGCTGAACTTAAGAATATGGCCGAAATGTACGGTATGGAAATTGACAAGTTGAAAGAATTCATTAAAGACGGTGAACTTGAAAGCCTCAAGAGCGAACTCAAACTCAAGAAGGCTGTTACACTCATCGTGGATGCGGCAAAGGTTAAGAGAGCCGCAAAGAAGAAGGAGGACGAAGAGTAATATGAGTCTTGTACCAATGGTTGTTGAACAAACCAACAGAGGAGAACGTTCTTACGATATCTATTCCAGACTTTTAAAGGACAGAATAATATTTTTATCAGAAGAAGTAAATGATGCAACAGCAAGTGTTATTATTGCACAATTACTGTTTTTGGAAGCGGAAGACC
>JAZNJU010000185.1:0-2617 GCA_045578205.1 Clostridia bacterium
GCTATCAAGCACGCTATCGAAAATCCCGAAAAGCTTGCTACATATAAAAAATATGCTTCCGATATTAACGGTGACGGTGAGCTGGATGAAAATGACTTAACTGCACTCACTGCAAAATACGGTGAGGTAACAGGCACAGAGTGTGCAGATAATGTGAAGGTATATTACAGATGGGGAAACAACTACTCCACCTGCACAGCAACAGCTATGTGTACCCTTTGCGGTAAAAAGGTTGCAACAGAAACTGTTAATACAACAAGTGAAACACTTTCAGAATCACCCTGTACTCAGGATGGTAAGGTTAAATATACGGCAACATTCCAAAATGAACTATTGGGAACTAAAACAATTGAAATTGTTTCAAAGGCAGAAGGTCATAAATATATTGATGGCGTTTGTGCAGTTTGTGGATTAACTATGACCGCTGAGGAACTCAAAGCTGTAGTAGCACAGCAGCTTGCAGCAGGCGAGACGGATATTGAAGTCACCCTTGCACCCGATGCCCCTGCCGAGATGATCACCGCCATTCGCCGTGCCATCTGTGACACCGAGGGCGTTGCCGACGGCAGTATCCACCTCACCCTCAAGGGTGTGACTTCGATTCCCGGTACTACCAACTGGGACGGTGTTGCTTTTGGTTCCGGTGACATAAGAGATGAGACCGGAGGATTATTGTACAGGGAAGATGTCACCCAACTGGCATCTGTCAATCTCCCCGATGTAACAGAGATTGGTACTCAGGCGTTCTACCTATGCTCGAATCTGACTTCCATTACCGCCCCAAAGGTACAGTCTATAGGAGATTTGGGCTTGCAAGGCACAGCGATCACCTCCATTGATATGCCGTTGCTGAAAGAGGCTGGAGTGTATGCATTTGCTCAAACCAATCTTACAGAAGTTTCTCTGACTTCGTTAGAAACAGCGGGAGATGCTGCGTTTGGGGGTTGCAAACAACTCAAGACCGTAGATATGCCGAAACTTCAGGCTCTAAGCGCATGTCTCTTCATAAACTGCACAAGTCTCGTCTCTGTAAATGTTCCTGCAGCGACCAGTATGGATAATTACGTTTTCGATGGTTGCTCTGAACTGGTTTCTATCACATTGCCGGGAGTGACTGAATTAGCATATGGTGATTTTGCAGGGTGCGCGAAACTTGAAAACATTACATTAGGCTCTGTTATCACAAAAGTAAATGCAAATATGTTTGCCGGTGAAGCCCTTTCTTCGGGCATTATCATCACGTTGCATCCCGATCAGGCAAATGCCGAGGGCACTCTGAAAGCAACGGCAGGTACAAACGTTGAGTGGGCAGGCATCACTTGGAAAGAAGTGAAATTCTCTGCAACGGAGTAAAACAACCAACAACTAAATAAAAAGAGCCTGCGTAGCCCTTTGTACGCACAGGCTCAACAAACCTAATTCGATCCCGAAAGAAGATTTTACGTATCGTGTTGAAAACGACTAACAAATTCAATTCTTTCCAAATATAAAAACAGAGCACTCGCTGAGAAATCAGCGAGTGTTCTGTTTTTAGCTACCAGTTGCCGGTTGCCAGTTACCGGCGTTGTGGCAATAACTTCATTCTTCTTGATATATTTTATTAAAGATATAGAAAAAATAATTTAGCATGATACAGTATCTGTTATGAGAACTGGAGGATGGTGGCTGGCGACTGACGGTTGACAAACTGTTTACTGCCCACAGAAAGCCGTGTAACGAGAGTTGCGGTAAGAGTGGGAAAACTAATCGTAGAAGATGTGTCAGCCTTAATTTAGCCTGTCTTTCCTTTTGCTAATATGAAAAACTTTACTGCATAAGTCAAAGAATGGGGAACAGCTTTGAAAACAAAAAAAGTTTCCACTTGTGAAGTGGAAAACATGTCGCATATTGTAATTTTTGAAGATTTTTAAAAAATGAAAAATCCTCGTAAACCTAAGGTTTACAAGGATTTTTATGTGGTCGGAGTGAAGGGATTTGAACCCCCGACATCTCGCTCCCAAATATCGTAATATGTGGTTTATGAGGGTTTGACCACAACATATTGTGTTGTGCTTATTTAGAACTATATATTGTTTGAAGTTTCGGGGTTTTTGACAAGTTTTTTCAAAAATTATGGAAAAACATGTGGTCGTAAAATGGTGCAAAAATTGCACTTCTTAAAATCGAAAATATGTAAAAAAACTTCACTGCATAATTCAAAGAATTACTGATATGTAAAAACTCTCTCACTAAAGCGGTGAGAGAGTTTTTTATAATCTTATTTGTCAGACTCGTTACCTATTTCATCAAGCTTTGCTTTTACGTATTTTATGGCTTTATGTATTTCCAAAAGCTCCTTACGGGTGGAAACACCCAGTTTACCGTAAATGTTACGGTTATGGTATTTCAAAGTGGTCTCTTTTATATTCATACGTGCCATAATTTCTTTTGTAGTAGCTCTGGCAATATATGCATCATATATAGCTTTTTCTGTTGGAGTCAGTTCTTTGAGTCCTGACATATATGCTTCAATGCGTTCGGGAGAAACGGTTTCGTTTTCAATGGGTGTTTCTGTTATGTTATCAGATGCAGGTGTTTCTTTCTCGGTATATTCCTGTGCCGATTCCACCTGCTTAAC
>JAZNJU010000186.1:0-10426 GCA_045578205.1 Clostridia bacterium
GTACGAGAGGACCGGGATGGACATACCGCCGGTGCACCGGTTGTTCCGCCAGGAGCACAGCCGGGTAGCCGAGTATGGAAGTGATAAACGCTGAAGGCATCTAAGCGTGAAACACACCTCAAGATAAGATATCCCATAGCGTAAGCTAGTAAGGACACTTGAAGACGACAAGTTTGATAGGTCAGGGGTGTAAGTACAGTAATGTATTTAGCTGACTGATACTAATAGTCCGAGGGCTTGAACAAAGTAAGAGCGAATCTTCAGAGTATGTTTTATTCAGTTTTCAGGGTATATGGAAATACCCGGAAGAAAAATGCACCTTTAGCTCAGTTGGTAGAGCAACTGACTCTTAATCAGTGGGTCCCGGGTTCGAATCCCTGAAGGTGCACCACCCCATGTGGGGCACGAAAGAAAAAGAAGCAGAAGAAGAACGTTAAAAGCGTTCAAAGAAGTCAGCGTCATTAACGGTGAGGGTCCACCCGTTCCCATTCCGAACACGGTAGTTAAGCTCACCTGTGCCGACAATACTCGGCTGGAGACGGCCCGGTAAGATAGGTCGATGCTGACACCTTCCATGTGAAGGCAAATGGAGGGATGACTTAGTTCATCCCTTTCTGCTTTATATTCCTCCTTAGCTCAGTCGGTAGAGCGCATGACTGTTAATCATGATGTCGCTGGTTCGAGCCCAGCAGGGGGAGCCAAAAATCGACAAGATTCGTCAGAGTCTTGTCGATTTTACTTATTACCTATTCACTCTTCACTATTCCCTAAAAAGACTTGTCGATTTTTGGAAAGTAATAAGTAATAGTGAATAAGGAAGAAGTGAAGGTAGCTTTGCTCACGCAAAGCCTATTTCTATAAACGGCATCTAAACCATTCGGTTCTTTCACAAGTAAAGGCTTAGCATTCCATGAATGCTAATCCTTTTTTTCTGTGCTTTTGTATTGGTAAGTCAGTACTATCTATTAGAAACTATTGGTATATATTTGGTCGGTTCCTCGTCGATTTTTGTTTGATGGATAGATTTTGTTTACAGGAATTAAACATAGGTACAATTATAACAAAGGTTCTGTTCGCAAGGAAGGTGATGCTCCCAACGAAAGAATTGAAAGAAAAATATAATATATTGTCTGCCGGTTATCCGAATCTTATTGTAAAACAAGGAGATTAATGGTCTCCGACTAAAGATGACATCATAATAAATTCACTAATGAAAGGATGATTTATGATGACAGAAAAGGACTACATAAGAAAAGGTGATATTTTCTATGTTGTGCTTCAAGAAAGGCACGGTCATATTCAGTCAGGAACACGCCCCTGTATTATAGTTAACAATCAGGCTGCGTGCATCTATAGTCCTGTCCTGCTGGTCGTGCCTATTACCTCGAGTAATTTAAAAAAGCAAAAGAATATGCCCACGCATTTAATCATTGAAGATCTTTTACCTAGAAAGTCGGTTGCGACATTTGAACAGGTTTTAACTGTAAATCGCTTTCAGTTAAAAGATAAAATAGGTAATTTGTCGGAAGATTTAATGAAAGCGGCAAACGAAAAACTTGAGATTGCCTTTGGCCTTACCCCTCAGTATGCCTAACATGGAAAAAGAGTGCTCAGTAATTGATACTGAAGCACTCTTTTTTTGTATAATTAGGAGAGATTATCTGTTGTTATTCGTTAAATGATGATCAATTCGCTTTTCTCATATCAGACATTTGCCGGCAGAACAAGTTTAACTGTAGTTCCGCCCGCATCGGAATGGATTGTAAGTCCGTATGCCTCACCGAATATGAGTTTTATCCTCTGATTAACATTGCATATACCTATATGTTTTGTCTCTGGTATTTTGTTAGCGGCTAAATTGTTTCGGATTATGTTGAGTTTATCAAGTGGCATACCCACACCGTTGTCACACACCTCAAACACAAGGTGGGTTTCTTTTATATAAGATTTGATTGTGATTTTTGGCTTTTGCGTCTGTGAAGTGGGGAAAGCATGTTCGATACAGTTTTCCACGAGGGGTTGTAATATTAATTTTACTGTTTTGTATTTCAGTGTTTCCTCGGATATGTCAAATTCAACCGTAAGTTCATCTTCGTACTCTATAAGTACTATGTCAAGGTAACTTTTAAGGTGTTCAAGTTCATTTTCAACACTTACAACATAGTGTTTTGTGTCAAGAGATGTTCTTAAGATGTTGGAAAGCAGAGTTACTACTTTTGTCACTTCGTTGTCCTTCTTTGTAAGTTTTAAGGCAAGAACATTGATAAGGTTTAGAGTGTTAAACAAAAAGTGCGGATTTATCTGGGTTTGCAGAGCAAGAGTCTGTGCTTTTTTTAGTGAAGAAAGTTTTGTAGTAAGTTCATTTTCCACTCTTTGATACTTGTCCATAACTGAGATAATATTATTGGATACATACACGGTTTCCTTGTAATTGTCACAGACGGAATTATCGGCTGATTCATACCTTGCTATTATCATTACTATGTAGTTGTACAGGTGAGTGGAGCAGTAAAAGGCAAGTATTATGGAGATAATGATTGCAAGAATCACACTTAACATAAATAGCATCACAAAAGCCCCGGATGTTTGAGAAATTTGGTCTTTAGATACTTGGGACACCAGTACATACGGGTATTTGGATAGTTTTTGTTTGGTTAATATTTTGTCGCCATGCTCGTAACTTTCCTTTTTGCGTTCGAGCATGCGTTTGTCCGGAACAACTTCTGCCGAAAGATTCGGGGAGTTGGTGTATAGTAATTCGTTGTTACTTCCAAAGAGCATTATAAGTTCATTTGTATTTTTATAAGATATGTTAAGCGAGTTTGTAAGTTCGTTTGCATTTATATCTATAACAAGAAGTCCCTCAAGATTGGAATATTGGGAGAGACTGTAAGTGACTATAAGCCCTCTGGACCACATGTCGCCATGTGATGAATTGTCATAGGTTATTATAAAGTTTGTTTCGCCGGTTTTTTTGTAGTGGTCATACCAGGGGGCGCTTTTTATTTCAGAGGCTTTTCCGCTCTCTTTGCTTGAGAGTATATAATCGTCGCCTGAACTGTAGAGAGATATGGAGTCAATATAATTTATGGTGTCTGTATAGGTGTTTAGTAATTCCTGCGAACGGGAGATTATTGCGTTTTCCGAAAAACTTTTGATGTTTGTGTTGGAGAGTGTAAGGTATGCATCTACATAACTGTTTGAACTGAATGTATAGAAAATCCTGTCGGTTTCATCAAAAACGCTGTCAAAAGCACCCGCCGTTTTTGTGAGCGATTGCATCTGGGTATTACGGATTTTGGTATTGGAAGAGCGGTAATATGTAGCAAAAATTATAGTACTGAGTATGATTGTAAAGCATAGGAAAACAAGCGTAAGACTCTTCCAATATTTGAAAAATACGCTTTGCCATTTTATATTTTTAATTAAGTTCGATATTACATTAAACCTTTGTTTCATTTGATTTATCATTCCTGATTTGTTTATTACGATATTCTGCAGGTGTCATATTCATATACTTTTTAAACAATTTGTAGAAGTGAGTTATGCTTTTGTAACCGACTTTCTCACATATGGTAGCCATACTCATAGTTGGATTGAGCAGGAACTCCTTTGCTTTTTCAAGTTTAATCTTTGTAAGATAGTCAACTACCTTTTCGCCTGTTACATTTTTAAAATACGCACTAAAATAGTTTGGTGTAAACCCTACATGACTTGCTATTTCCGAAAGGGATATATCTTCGCTGTAGTGTTCGTTCATATATGCAATGGCATTTTCTATAAGTTGGTTTTTAACGGAAACGGAGTATTCTTCAGGTGCGTTTTCTTCATTATTTACTGCAAAGATACTTCGCATCTTTTCGATGTTTTCGCATAGTTGCTTTGCAGTAACCAAAGTATCCAGACCAAGCGCGGAATTTATGTTTGCCTGTACCGATTGGCGGAAGTCATTTAGTGTGCTTTCAAAATCATCATTTCCGCAGTAAAACACAAGAAAATCGAGTTTGGAATAAGAAGTATTCACAAGCGATACGAAAAAATCGTCCCTTGCGGTTTCTGTAAGAAAAGACACCGCATTGTACAGTCTGTCTTTGCCGTGTGTCCAGGTATTCATGATAAATTCTTTGAATTCATTTATGGATATCTGCACTATGGCGCAAGGAGTGTGCCTTGAATCTATGTCCACGCCGATAAAACCAAGGTTAGTTATAATTTCGTCAACCTCGTCATCGGGGCTTTGAAGAATTCTGGTAAACAAATACTGTTTTTCGAGGGATATGTCATCATCGGTGATGTGACTTCTTGTGTTTGATTTTTCCACAGCATCTTTGAGAAGAATTATGTTTTCCCTAAGGTCATCCATTGTTATGGGTTTTGTAACATAGGATACAACTCCGTGCTTTATGGCACTTTGAGCATACCTAAATTCGGAGTATGCAGATATAAACATTATCTTGATATTTGGGTGCTTCCTGTTGCAGATTTCAGCGAGGGTTATGCCATCCATAACGGGCATCTCTATATCTGTGATTATGGCATCAACAGGATTTGTTTCTATGAAATCAAGAGCAATTTTGCCATTGTCAAAAAGCCCCGTAACGCAAAAACCATAGTCGCTCCACTCTACGAGTTCATTAAGTTGATTTCGTATCAGTTTTTTGTCTTCGATAATAATAAGATTGTACATATAATTCACATACCTCACTAAAATCCTGCTTATGTCACATTATATTGTTTCTTTGTTACAAGGGAATTATAACACTTTTTTGTGGGCGAATCAAACCATAGGGCACCAAATCGTAAAAAAGAGTAAGACTGGAATAAAAAAAAACATTGTTAAAGTGTGGCGAAATTGTTACAATTTTTGTAGTAACATAGAGGAGATGACACACGTTGAAAGAAAAAGAAGTTAATATTCGTTCAAAACCAATCAGACGCCGAAGAAAGTTAAAGGCAAATGATATACAACTGTACGGACTTTGCATTATACCGATGCTTTCTGTACTCATATTTAATTATCTGCCTATGGTCGGTGTAATTCTTTCTTTTAAGGATTTCCAATACGATAGAGGAATTTTCGGAAGCCCGTGGGTAGGGTTTGACAATTTTGAGTATTTTTTAAGGTCCGATGACTTTCTGCGGATTACTCAAAATACCTTGGTGCTTAACTGTATCTTCATTGTAATAGGTATGATTAGCGCTCTTGCGCTTGCAATACTGCTTTTTGAAGTTACAAGCAGAAGAAACGTCAAGATTTATCAGACTGTGCTTATAACCCCCAGATTTCTTTCGTGGGTTGTGGTGGGATACATGGCATATGCAGTCCTCCATCCCTCGTACGGCTTCCTTAATAAGATTATTGAAGCTCTCGGCGGTGAGGCGGTAGATTGGTATTCAAAGCCCGGTGCTTGGCCTGTTATACTTACCATATTCTCTGTGTGGAAGCACATCGGTATGGATTCTGTAGTATACTATGCATCGCTTATGGGTATAGACGAAAGCCTTTTCGAAGCAGCGGAAATCGATGGTGCAAACAAGTGGCAGCAGATTAAAAACATCACATTGCCATCGCTTCTGCCCCTTGTTACCATACTCGGTATATTAAAAGTAGGCGAAATTTTCAGAGCAGATTTCGGTTTGTTCTATCAGCTTACAAGAGATGTCGGAGCGCTATATTCCACAACGGATGTTCTCGATACATACATATTCCGTACTATGAGATCAATAGGAGATATGTCTCTGTCAACTGCAATAGGGCTTCTTCAGTCGTTTGTAGGTATGATACTTGTCATTACCACAAATGCCATTGTCAAGAAGATAGACCCCGAGCGTTCACTTTTCTAAAGGAGGGGGAGAATAGTAATGAAGAAAAAATCACTTATATCACAAATCATATACAATACTCTGCTTATAATCCTTTCTCTCATTGTTATATTTCCGCTTGTGCTTGTAGTGAGCGCGTCGTTATCTGCCGAGAGGGACCTTGTGGAGTACGGATATAGCATATTGCCCAAGAATTTAGATTTTAGTGCATACGAGTATGTATTTAAAAATCCGGCATCCATACTCAATGCCTACAAGGTTACATTCATATTTTCGGTAGCCGCTATGTTCTTAAGCGTGCTCTTTATGTCCATGATTGCGTACCCGCTTAGTAAATCTCGCTTAAAGGGCAAGAGAGTAATATCCTTTTACCTCTTCTTTACCATGCTCTTTAGCGGCGGTCTGGTACCTACATATATACTTATAACACAGTATCTGCACCTTGGTAACACCATATGGGTGTATATACTCCCCGGTATGATAAGCCCCTGGTATGTGTTTATGATGAGGACCTTCTTCCAGGGCATACCCGAATCCCTCGCAGAGGCAGCGTACATAGACGGCGCAAGCGAGCTCAGAGTATACTTTACCATTATACTTCCTCTTTCCAAGCCGGTGCTCGCTACGGTGGCACTATTTATGTTCCTTGCCAAGTGGAACGACTGGTATACGGCTATGCTTTACATAACAGATGAATCTATGATATCTCTGCAGTATCTTTTGCAGAGAATAATGGAGAATATAAAAATGCTGCAGGATATGAACCCATCACAGGCAGGACTTGTAAATATTGCAGATATTCCGTCTGAAACAGCCCGTATGGCTATGGCGGTGGTTGTTGCGGGACCTGCGCTTCTTGTGTTTCCGTTCTTCCAGAAGTACTTTGTAAAAGGTCTTACCGTAGGCGGTGTAAAAGGCTGATTATTACTGAAAATTAAACAGTATTCGGTGTCTGCATTTGTGTTTTGTTTAAAATATACTGATTGTTACACAAAGGCATAATACTGAACATTGTTTTCTTTTAAAGATTGTAAACATAATTATTTAAAGGAGTGTAATTTATGAAGAAAATCATAGCATGTGTTCTTGCCGCTGTTATGCTCTTTGGTATGGTTTCCTGTACCAAGGGCGGAGATGACGGCAAAATCCCCACACTTGTATGGTATGTTACCGGACCCAAGCAGGCGGATATAGCGTCTGTTATGGATGCGGCAAACAAAATTCTTGTAGACAAAATCGGTGCCAAACTCGATCTTCAGTTTATAGACGACGGTGCATACTCAGAAAAGATGCGTATGCTCATGAGTGCGGGCGACGATTTTGACCTTTGCTTTGTAGGCTACAACAACGACTATCATCAGGCTGCAGAAAAGGGCGGTCTCTACAAGTTAGATGATTTGTTAAAGAAAAACCCCGGTATGTACAATGCTCTTCCCGAATACGCATGGGATGCAGCAAGAAAAGACGGCTCTATCTATGCAGTACCAAATGTGCAGATATTTGCCATGGCAACCTGCCTTGCTTTCCAGAAGGATTTGGTAGAAAAGTATAATTTCGATGTAAGTAAGGTTCGTAAGACCGAAGACATAGAACCATTCCTCGCAGCAGTAAAAGCAGGGGAAAAGGATATCTTCCCCTTTAGAACAAACTGGGGACTCAATTCATTCAGTTCTCTCGACGACCCCAACGCTTACGAAGATTATGCAGGTCTTAATGTAGTAATAGACGAAAAGGGCAATGTAAAGGCTGTATCTGACCACAAAGACTCTTCACTCAAGAAAAATGCGCAGATCTTAAGAGACTGGTACGAAAAAGGCTATATAAGAGCCGACGTTGTGAGTGTGGGTGACAACGATATAACTGAACACAAATCAGGTAAATTTGCCGTTTGGGCTGAGTCATATAAGCCCGGTGTGGAAGCAGAGCAGAAAAGCATGGTTGGAGAGGATGTTGTTGTTGCAATGGTATCCGAACCGTACTTTACCACGGATTCTGCACTTGCTACCATGATAGGCATTAACAAACGCTCAAAGAACCCCGAAAAAGCGCTTAAGCTCATTGAGCTTCTCAATACCGACAAGGAATTCTACAACCTCATATGCTACGGTATAGAAGGCAAACACTATGAAAAGATAGGCGACAACTATGTAAGGATTATAGAAAATGCAGGCTATGCACCAAATGCTTGCTGGAAATTCGGCTGTACCTTCAATGCATATCTGCAGGAGGGTCAGGCAGAAAATACATGGGAAGAAACACAGAGGTTAAATGACGAGAGCCGCAAATCCGAGCTTCTCGGCTTCGTGTTCGACAATACAAATGTAAGAACCGAGATGGCTCAGTGCACCACCGTTCGTAAGGAATACTCTGTAATGCACAAGGGCGCTATGCCTCTGGAAGAGTACTATGATGAGTTCTGCAAAAAACTCGAGGAAGCAGGCGTAGAGAAAATCCGCAAAGAACTCCAGAAACAGATAGATGCCTTTCTTAAAAGCAAAAAATAAATATCTATAATTTATAAGGAGTGTATTTTAATGAAAAAAATCCTATTTACAGCATTGCTTGTTGCAGCACTGCTCACTCAGATGGTAACTTTTTCCTTTGCAGCATCGGAATTTGACACCAATGTCAGCATAGATGAAACATACGAGGGTAGTGCTAACGCTGGTAAAGAAATTACTGCTTTTGGTTGGACTCGTTCCAATACCAGTTACGGTAAACTTAAGGTTGTTTCGGTTGACGGAAACAATGTTATGGAATATACACCCGCAAATAACTGGGATAACAACAAGTTCACTAAGTCAATAGATGACCTTGGTGAAGGTACATATGAACTTTCCTACAGAATGAATTTTGGCAAGAAAAAAATCGCGTTGCATGAAGTTTTTTCTATTAAGGGATATACCCTCAATTCTGATGAAACCAAGACAACGGTTGAGATTTCCAAATGTTCAACATACGGCGCAAACTTTTTTGTTGATTTTGGTTCTAATCAATCTTACTTTCCAAAGGCTGATATTCCGGATGACACATGGATTGATTGCAAACTTAAGATTGACACTGTGAATAATAAGTGCGACTTTATTATGGGTTATGCAGATGAAAGCGGCAAGAGAGTGCTTTTGAAAAAATATTCAGCAGGTATACCCTCAATAGACGGATTGTTAAATTTGACAATTTACCTTGGTAATAACGCTGATTCATATGACGACACAAATAAAGTTGCTCTAGACAAACTTTTGCTGGATGATTTAAAGCTTGTAAAAACCGATATTTTAAACGACTCTTTTGATTTTGCAGATGCGGGTACCCTTTTGGCAAGTGCAAGCTCATGGGTTAAGAGCGATGACGGTTACTGCAATACTCCCAAACTTGCTCTCGATGAATCAAAGCTTGGAAATGTTGTTTCGTTTAAACCCTCAACGACTCCACCATACGATGTTCCTGTAGCAATAACAAATAATTTGGCTGAAACCGGAGAGGGCGTATATGAAATAACCTATCGTGTCAACTTTGGTAACGATAACACGTATGCTGTTTCCTTGTTTGATGTATCCGGATACTATTATGAAAACGGTGCTAAGGTAAACAAAAAGTTATTTGGTATTTCCGGCTATAACGGCACTTATACGCTTCATAGATATAACGAAAGCGGAGCGAGTGTGCGTACATACACTTGTTGGACGAAGGCCGATAGTGACAAATGGCATAATGAGTGGCTCGATGTAAGGTATGTTGTAGATACCATCAATAATCTGGCAAGAGTTGAGTTTGGATATATAGATGCAAACGGAAACTACAAAACCAATGCCGATGTTGCTAACTGGTCAATCATTAAGGTTGAAGGACTTTCAAAACTTTACACCAGGGCAATTACAAAGAAGGAAACAGGCGATGGAGATTTGAGATTTGATGATTTCAAGGTAAGGATGCTCAAGAGCTGGTACGATGCTTCAACAGGAAAACCTGTTGATAACCTTTCCGAAATTCAGCCAAACGGTGAGGGCAAAAAGGTAGCAACATATGTTTCTCACTATTATTCAACAAGTGCCAACGCCAAGCCTACAGATGTATATCTGGCTCTTTACAATGGTGATAAACTTGCAGCGGGCGTAAAGGCAGAGACATTAAATGTACCCGGCTATGCATCAAACAAGGTTTATAAACTCAACTTTGAACTCCCCGAGGATTTAACAGGACTTACAGGAAACATATTTAAGTGGCAGCCGGATTTAACTCCCATAACCAACCCGATTGCCGTACCTGTAAACTAAAAAAGTTCAAAAAGGTATCAGTATGAAAAAAACTGTTTATACACTTCTCATCATTTTTGTTCTTACACTATGCCTTGGCACAGTTTGCCATGCGGCAAGAAGTGAAGCGCTGATAGATGAGAATTATGAAAAATTAAATACAGGGGTGTCTCTTGACACCCTTGAAGGCTGGCGTCTTGGCGGAACGACAGGAGGCAGTTTCGACTCCATATTCAGTAACAAAAAAACTGTGTATGATGCGAATGAAGGCAACACCTTCATTCGCTTTGCCGCAGGAAGTACTGAACGCTGGCTCCAGGCTCACACAAGATTCATAAGAGATATACCAC
>JAZNJU010000187.1:0-18957 GCA_045578205.1 Clostridia bacterium
TTTTGACGAAGTAGTGTCTCAAAAAGCCATCAAAAAACACATTCGGATATTAATACATTTGCTTTCTCTTCGGGTCCCCCTCGCAAGGCAAGCCTTACTCGGTTCAGTTCGCTTATTCTGCATCTTATTTTCCTATCCCCAGGGGTGTAAATCAATTCTTACGAATTGATTTACACCTCCTATGTTTTAGTCTTCAAAACTCATATAAAATTCATCTATAAGTTTCTTTTCATATTCTCCTGAATATTTACATTCAAAGAACATCTTAAGCGCTTCATCGTGGAATTTCTTCCAGGATTCAACTTCTTTGCCTGCAACAATGGGGTAGAACAGGGCATTGATACTTTTTGCCGCTTCAAGGTCGCCTATGGCATCGCCAATCATAAGAATGCAGTCTTTATCATATTTGCCGTCGGCAACGGACTTTAACTGTTCTTTTTTTGTGCCGTTTTCTTTGCCCAGTATCACAGAAGTAAATTCTGCAATACCGCCGCTCTTCCAGTCGGTTTCAAGACCCTCCTTGGTAGCGGAGGATATAACGCCTATGTTTGCAGTAGGAATTGCCTTTTCCAAAGATTCTCTCACATACTTAAAGGGCATTATGCCTTCGCAGTTTTTGGAAAATAGTTCATCGGAACGTCTGTTCCACTCCACAACCTTTTGCATAAACTGACTTCCGCACTCTTGGGCAAATTCTTCGAGTGCCTTGGTGGAAAATCCTCTGCCCGAATTTACAAAAGCCTCAAGGTCGGAAAAATCTTCGCTGAATAATCCTTCCTCTGCCATCCTCTGAAAGGTCATAAGTTGTCCCGGAAAACGGTTTACTCCTCGTGTTTTGGAGTAGAGATTGATTTTTTGCTCAATTTCGGCGGCACGCTCTTTCACATCATACAAATTCCATACTTCAAGCATTGCAGGTATGAAAGAATCTGTATGTTTTATTGTCATACTGTCAAAGGCTGTACCGTCGGAATCAATGCCTATAAAGAATTTCTTATCGTACATTGCCGTCACCTGAGAAAATCATGTTTGCAAGTTCTTTGAAACTTTCCAGAGAGGAACTGTATGTACAAATTACGTTTCTGTACTCCGGCTGTACCGTGAAAGGATAGGGGGAGTTTGTAACCACGATAATAGGCTTATCTGTCTTTTTGTGAAGTTCTTTAACAAAACTGTTGCCGCTGTCGGGGTTTCTTCTGTCGAAGTAATTTGTGATTATTATCACATCAGCCTCGTCCATTCTCTCATACACACGCTTTCTCTCGTCTTCTGTGTATTTCATTGTAGTTTCTACACAGTACACATCGTCGGAATATTTAAGCATTTCAAGCCACGGAGTAGCAGGATTTAACTTCTGTGTGTTTGTTCTTTCGTGAACAGGGTTTACCTGATATACAAAGAGTGCCTTTGTGCCTTTCTTTAAAGGAAGAACATCATCTTTGTTGCTTATTACATTCATTGCCTGCTTTGCGGCGCGGAGAGCAATTTCTGCAACCTTGGGATCATTTATACCCTCGCTTGCCATTGCAACATCTTTAATCTGTTCTTCATTAAAGAAACCGTAATCATACTTAACGCCGAGTGTTCTGGATACTGCATCGTTAAGTCTTTCTTCGCTAAGTCTTCCATCTTTTACAGCATCTATAATTGCAGGGATAACCTCGTCTATGAGACCGCCCTCGTCACGAAGAAGAACAAGGTCACAGCCTGCATTGAGAGCCTCTAAGCAAGCATCCTTAACTTCAAATTTGGATATGATACCGCCCATGGTGATTTCGTCGGTTGTTACTACACCCTTAAATCCAAGTTCGCCCTTTAAGAGGTCTGTTACAATCTTCTTGGAAAGTGTAGCCGGAAGACCGGAATCGTCAAATGCGGGATATGCCGTGTGAGCGGTCATGATGGCAGGAAGACCTGCTTCGATGAGTTTTCTGTAGGGTTTAACATGCTCCATAAGAACTTCCTTGGGCTCGTCTATTACAGGAAGACCATGGTGTGCATCGGCAGCGGAAGGACCTCTTCCGGGGAAATGCTTACCTGTTGCTATGATGCCTGCTTCCCTGTAACCTTTGATAGCCTCAGCAGCATATTCTGCGGCAGTATCAGGGTCTTCTGCATAACTTCTTGCACCAATTTCGGGGTTAAGAGGATTGGTATTCACATCAAGAACAGGGGAGTGAATCCAGTTGAAACCAAGGGGAGCAAGTTGTCTTCCAACAGCCCATGCAACATCGTGGGCAAGGTTCTTGTCGCCGCTGTGAGTAATACCCATGCAACTGGGGAAGTATTTTACACCGCCTCTGTAGTAATCGGCAGAAACATCACCCTCAAAGTCAAAAGTAAAGTGGAGGGGAATTCCGCCGTTATCAATTGCAGCCTGCTTCAGTGTGTTGGCGTATTCGCAGAACTCTTCATTGGTAAAGTGAGGTACAGGGATATCGGGTAGGAAATCCTTAATGGTACCCTTGTACGGTCTCTGGAGTCTGGATGCAAAATCGGTGTTTGTGCCGTTTGGGTCGTGCTTGACAGTTCTTATTCTCCACATAAGACCTGCACGGATACCTGCAGGACGATAGGTCTTGATTCTTCTGATAATTTCCGGAGTTACGGTTGCACCAACGTAACCGATTACGAAACACTGGCCTACCTTTTCCTCAACTGACATTTCGTTTAATTTTTGTTGTATAAATTCTTGCTTTCCCATAATGTCATTCCTTTCAGAATATATTTTGTCTATTATACTTTTTTTGGGTGTTTCAGTCAACAATTTCAATGATTTTGCATAAAAAAATGACATTAATTCATAAAAAAAGTAAAAACCCGAAATTCAGGTTTTTACTTAAAAATATTATTAAAGATGACTGTTGACAATGGAATCAAGGTTTTCCAGAGCGATTCCGGTGCCTTTTGCTACACAGGATACCGCATCGTCGGCAATTTTTACAGGGATACCCGTGTTTTGGGAAATCAACTTGTCCAGACCATAGAGCAGAGAACCACCGCCGGTAAAGAGAATACCGTTTTTCATAATGTCGGATAGAAGTTCGGGCGGAATTCTTTCCAGAACACCTCTTACACCTGCCACAATGTCATTGGCAGGTTCTTTGAGTGCATCCAGCATTTCCATGGAAGATACGCTCACCGAAGAGGGAAGACCCGTCTGCAAGTTTCTGCCTTTAACATCCATGCGGACGATTTCGTCTCTTTCAAAGCAACAACCGATTGTTTTTTTGACACTTTCTGCTGTGGATTCACCGATTGTAATATTATATTGCTTTTTGATGTATCTGATTATTGCCTGATCGAATTCATCACCTGCTATTTTTAGTGAGTCGTGCACAACAATGCCGTTTAAAGAGATAACCGCAATGTCGCAAGTACCGCCGCCGATGTCAACGACCATAGTGCCTGTGGGTTTGGAAATATCCACTCCGGCGCCCAAAGCGGCAGCCAGCGGTTCTTCGATGAGATATGCCTTTTTTGCACCCGCATTTGTTGTGGCATCAATTACGGATTTCTTTTCCACTTCTGTAACAATGCTCGGAACACACACAACAACCTTAGGCTTGAATATTGAGCGCTTGCAAACTTTTGACAAAAGGTATTTAATCATAACTTCTGTAGTTACATAGTCCGAAATAACACCTGCCTTAAGAGGGCGGATTGCAACTATGTTTGCAGGAGTTCTGCCAATCATTTTCTGAGCATTTATTCCAACGGCTCTGATCTTTTTTGTGTTATTGTCTATGGAAACTACACTTGGTTCATTCAGTACAATACCTTTTCCTTTAACATAAACAAGGATTGTTGCTGTACCCAGATCTATACCGATTTCTTGAGATTTCCAAAAGGGCATCAAAGTATCCTCCTAAAATTTTCTATATTATAATTATACATTTTATTTCAAATAAATCAATACCCAAACCGATTTTTCTGTAACCTAATTTAAAAGAGCAGAATAAACTAACAAGGAAATATTAAATCGGAGGTGGTATTATGAATAAGGTCTTGATAGTGCTTTTGTCATCAACATCTGCATTTTCCGTTAAGACTCTTTTGGAAAAACGATACAAAATTCATTCCGAAATTATACAGGCACCGGCAAAAATTGCATCCCTTGGTTGCAGTTATTGTCTTGAAATAGATGGACATGATGCCAAAACGGCAATAAATATAATAAAGGTGTCAGGCATTTCGACCCGAGGGGTTTATACAGCCGACACATATGAAAGGATATTCTGACAGGTGATTTTATGATATATTTGGACAATGCCGCCACGTCGTGGCCAAAGCCTCTTGCAGTATCCGAAACCATGAAAGATTGTATGTTGAACTACTGCGCCAACCCCGGCAGAAGCGGACATAGCATGGCACTGGAAAGCGAAAGGGCGGTTTTTAATTGCAGAGAAAAAGTTTCGGATTTGTTTGGTCTTGACAATCCCGAAAAGGTCATTTTTACACTAAATGCCACACACGCTCTTAACATCGTTATAAAGGGCTTACTTGATGAAAGAAAACACGCAATAATAACTTCGATGGAGCACAACAGTGTTTTAAGACCGTTGGCAGTTACGGGTGCCGACTATGATGTTTTAAAAGCGGACGAATATGGTTATGTCAATGAATACGAACTGGAAAAACTCATGAAACCAAATACCGCTCTAATAATATGCACTTTGTCATCAAATATATGCGGTTCGATTCAGCCTTTTGAAAAAATCGGCGAAATTGCCAAAAAACACGGTGTTCCTTTTTTGTTGGACGCTTCACAGGGTGCAGGCAGTGTTGATATTAACATGAAATCAATGAATATAGATTTTCTTGCTTCCCCAGGACACAAGGGACTTTTAGGCCCCACAGGGACGGGTGTTTTGTGCGTAAATTCAGACTGTGAATTAAAGACACTTATGGAGGGAGGAACGGGAAGTCAGTCAAAAATAATTTCTCAGCCCGATGTTCTTCCCGACAGATTTGAAAGCGGAACTGTGAATGTTGTAGGTATTGCAGGTCTTTCGGCGGGTCTTGACTACATTGCCAACCGCTCGGTAAACGCCATAGGAAGGTATGAAAATAAGTTGTGTAACTTGCTTGCACAAAATATTTCTTCAATTTCAAATGTACGTCTTGTGGGATACAATCCGAAAAGACGTCGGACTTCCGTTCTATCTGCAGTTATAGACGGTACAGACAGCCTTTTGGCAGCCGCTATTCTCAATATAGATTATAAAATTGCCTGCCGTGCAGGATTTCACTGTGCATATACTGCACACGCTACTCTTGGAAGCAGCAGCACGGGCACTATAAGATTCAGTCCCGGCATCTTTACAACGACAAAAGAAATAGATGAAGTTTCTTATGCAATGCGTGAAATTGCTTTACAAAAGAGATGACAGGTAGTATAATAAACACAACTAATGTTCAAAAACTATCGTTTTTGTTCCGAAGTGTTTATTGAACCAAATAAGGAAGCAAGCCGTTAAAAGGCTTGCACTTATGGTATAATAAAAAAATAGCAAGGAGGAAATAACAATGATATTAAATCTTAAAAAAGAATTCTTTTCAGACAAGGAATTTGTTCTTGCCGAAAACAAGGGAATGAAAGCCACAGCCTTTAAGTATTCCACAGGCGTATGCGCACTCAAGGTGGAAAACAAGAACGGATATTTCATAATTCTGCCTTTCCAGGGTCAGCAAATATGGAGAGCGGGTTTCTGCGGTAAGGAACTTACTATGAAAACCATGAAAGACGAACCTGTACCCAATGTACAGTTTTTAAAGACATACGGCGGATTTCTGCTCCATTGCGGTATAACTTCCGTCGGTGCACCCGATGCGGACCATCTCCAGCATGGTGAAATCCCCAACATTGAATATGACACCGCTTACATGGAAGTGGGCGAGGACTACATGGCAGTAGGCGGAAGTGTGGATTACAATGTGTCATTTGTGAAGAGATACATTTTCTCTCCCAAGTGCACACTCACTGCAGACGGAACCACGCTCAAAATCGATGTGCAACTCAAAAATCTGCGTGAAGACCCGTTGGAATATGCGTACCTTTGCCACATCAACTTTGCACCTATCTACGGCGCAAAACTCCACTACAATGCAAAATGCAAGACAGTTCACAGAATTGTCCCCGATGATATGAATCCCGACAAAAAGGCAAAACTTATTGCTCAGTTGGATGCTCTGGAAAAGGATGTTCACTGTGCAGACATCGTTGGAGAAGCCGGTCAGTTCTATCAGCCCGAAATCTGCTGTACCATGATATACGAGGGCGACAAAGGATACACACTTCAGCACGAAGATGGTGTGGGTGCTTGCTATGTTTGCCATCCCACAGATGCACTCCCCTGTTCCATCAGATGGATTTCCCGCTCTGAAACAGAAGATGCAATGGGTATGGTTCTTCCTTCCACCTGCGAACACAGAGGCTACCAGTACATAAAGGAAAACGGACAACTTAAGTACCTTGAACCCTACGGAACTCTCAATTTCACCATGGAAGCAGGCTGGATAGATGACGCTAAGGCAAGGGAAGTAATAAAGAAAATAAAAGGCTAAACCTATTTTTTATTTTCCAACTGAAACTTTTTGGGAGATATTCCATACATTTTTTTGAATTTCAAAGAAAAATAGTTGCTGTCATTAAAGCCGCAATCCGCCGCCAATTCGGCAATGGAGACATTGTCACCGCGACGGAGGGCGGCTTCGGCTTTTTTCATCCGCAGTTCATTTATGTATCTGCAAAAAGAAAAACCTGTTTCACCCGAAAATGTTCTGGAAAAATGCTCCGGACTTACTCGGCAGATTCCGGCAACCTCTTCCAGAGAAATATTGTGACAGTAGTTTTCGTGAATGTAGTCCAGTGCCTTTTGCATGTAATCCTTTCCTTTGGCAGAGGGAATGTACCTGTTTTTGTTTTTTGCAACGGTCAGAAAGAGAATGTTTGTGTATGCTTCCAGATATTTGTCGGCATATTCTCCAGGGTGGAGGTATTCCTGCTCAATTTTTTTGAGTATCTGCGAAATTCCGTCATCTTCGGTACGCCGCAGCAGGGCACCGTCTGAAAAAAATTTCTGTACGCACTCGGGAATATATTTTTCCGAACAGTTAATGAGGATACGGGAATGGATACTGTCCACATACTCCGTGTTGTGTATTATCCCCTGGGGTATAAAAATAAGGTCTCCTGCCCTGAGGTTGTAGCGCGTGCCGTCAACAAAGTATGTGCATTTTCCCTCGGTTATGAAGTAGATTTCAAAGAGATTGTGATAGTGACTTTTGTGAGAGCGTTTACCTACCCATTTTATGTTTTTGTCGTGACTGAAAAAAAAGGATTGGCTGAATTTGAATTGCATGGTATTTCACCTCATATATATCATAATACGCCTAATCAAAAAAATCAAGAAAATTATGGTTTTATGTCAAAATAATCAAGGAAAACTCTAAAAAATTGACCTATAATTTTCTTGAAACTATGTTAGGAGGTTTTATATATGGAAAAATTTATACAGTTTGGTGAAGGCGGATTTTTGAGAGGCTTTACCGATTGGATGCTTCAGATAATAAATGAAAAAACTGATTTTGACGGAAAGGTTACCGTAGTTCAGCCCATCGAAAACGGAATGTGCGATATGCTCACTGCCCAGGGCTGTGTGTACACTCATCTTTGCAGGGGTGCAGAGGGTGTGGATGTAAAGAAGATTGATGTAATATCCCGCTGTGTTAAACCCTATGATGATTTTGATGCTTACATGGAACTTGCAGAAAACCCCGATTTTCGTTTTGTCATTTCAAACACAACGGAGGCGGGCATCTCATTTGACCCTGCCAACAAATTTGAGGACAGACCTGCAAATTCATTTCCCGGCAAACTCACACAGTTACTCAAGAAAAGATTTGACCTCTCTCTTCCCGGATTTGTGTTCCTGCCTTGCGAACTTATCGACAAAAACGGCGAGAACCTCAAAAAGTGCGTGCTTCAGTATGCGGATTTGTGGGACCTCGGTGAGGAATTTAAAAACTGGGTGGAAAAGGAAAACATCTTTTGCAATACATTGGTTGACCGCATAAACACAGGCTATCCTAAGGACGAAAAAATCGAACTTGACTACGAAGACAAAATGATAAACACCTCCGAGTATTTCCACCTGTGGGTTATAGAGGGTTACAAGGAACTGTTTTCCGAAATTCCCTTTGACAAATGCAATCTCAATGTAATACTTACAGACAATCTGGAAATGTACCGTACAAGAAAGGTGCGCATATTAAACGGTGCCCATACATCACTTGTTCCCTATGCGCTGTTAAAAGGATTTGACACAGTAAAATCCTGCGTGGACGATGAGATAATGTGCGAACACATATGCAAGTGTGTCTACGATGAAATAATCCCAACTCTGGATCTTGACAGGGAAGAACTTATCGACTATGCGGACAATGTAATAACAAGATTTTCAAATCCCTACATAAAGCACTATCTTTCGTCAATTGCATTAAATTCCGTGAGCAAATTCAAGGTGCGTGTGCTTCCATCCATATTGGAGTACATAAAAAGATTTCATAAAATGCCCGAGACACTCATATTTTCTTTTGCAAAACTCATAGACTTTTACAGAACGGATATGACAAATGACGATGCAAACGTAGTGGAATTTATGAAAACGGCATCGGTAGAGGAAATTCTTGCAAATGAAAGTTTGTGGGGCGAGGATTTAAGTTTCCTTAAAGACGAGGTTTTGAAATATGCTGATAAATAAACTCGATAATGTTGAAGTAAATCTTAATGACGGTCACAAATACGCCCTTGCGGACATCGCAAAAGGCGAAAACATCATAAAATACGGTCAGCCCATAGGTCACGCTACAACTGATATCAAAAAGGGTGAACACGTTCATTCCCACAACATAGCCACCAATCTTTCGGGCAAGATGGAGTACACCTACAACAAATCTTACACCTATGACAAAAAGGAAGAAACCGACCTTTGCTTCATGGGTTATGTGAGGGAAAACGGTGATGTCGGAATAAGAAACGACATATGGATAGTAAACACTGTGGGATGTGTAAACAAGATTGCCGAGAAACTGGCATCACTCACAGGTGCAAAGTGTTTCTGCCACCCTTACGGATGTTCACAACTCGGCGATGACCAGGAAAATACCCAGAAAATTTTAAAAGGAATGGTAAATCACCCAAATGCAGGCGGTGTTCTGGTGCTGGGTCTCGGTTGTGAAAACAACAATATTGATGTATTCAAAAAGTTCCTGGGTTCCTGGGACGAAAGACGTGTCAAGTTTTTGAATACCCAGGATTTCGATGATGATATTGCCGAGGGTGTAAAACTCATTGGTGAACTCAAGGCGTATGCAGACACATTCGAAAGGGAAAAAGTGCACATTTCAAAACTAAAAATTGGTTTGAAATGCGGAGGAAGCGACGGATATTCGGGCATAACGGCAAATCCGCTTGTGGGCAGATTCTGCGATAGCCTTATATCCTACGGAGGAAGTTGTGTTCTTACGGAAGTTCCCGAAATGTTCGGTGCGGAGCACCTTCTTATGAACAGATGCGAAAACCGTGAAGTTTTTCAAAAGACGGTTGACCTTATAAACGATTTCAAGGATTATTTCATACGTCACAATCAGGTTGTGTACGAAAACCCGTCTCCCGGAAACAAAAAGGGCGGAATTACCACTTTGGAAGAGAAATCTCTGGGCTGTGTCCAAAAGGGCGGTCTTTCGGCTGTTACCGATGTTCTCGGTTACGGAGAAAGTGTGAAAACAAGCGGTTTGTCTCTTCTGAACGGCCCCGGAAATGACATAGTTGCCGTAACAGCGCTCATGGCATCGGGAGTTCAGATGATACTGTTCACTACAGGCAGAGGAACTCCTTTGGGAGCACCTGTACCCACGGTTAAGATTTCCACAAACAGCGATCTTGCCCTACGCAAGTCTTCCTGGATAGATTTTGATTCAGGAAAATGTCTGGAGGGAGAGAGCCTCACGGCAGAACTTACGGAATTTGTCCTTTCTGTTGCAAACGGCAAGAAAACTAAAAACGAAGAAAACGGCTATGAAGAGATAGCCATTTTCAAAGACGGAGTTACGTTATAAAGAAAAAAGGGTTTGTAAAAAAATCGTTGAATTTTTTTACAAACCCTTTTTACAAACCCCTCTGAAATAGTTTCATTACTGCCTTTTTGCGGTCTGGACTTTTTTTACATTCCCTTTTTATTGGGGATTTTTTCTGTACTTCACAGGTACAACGCCCATCTGTTTTTTAAATATCTTGCTGTAGTAGGAAGCACTGGAAAATCCAACCATCTGGGATATTTCTTCTATGGGCAAATCTGTGTTTGTCAGAAGTTCCAGAGATCTTTCAATTCGCTTTGAGTGGATGTATTCACTCACCGTGCAGTGAAAGTGGGAGTGAAAGTTTTTGTAGAGTACGCTTTTTGAAACATTTATGCTTTTTGATATGGTTTTGACAGACAAATCTTCTTCCAGATTTGAATTTATGTATTCCACTGCTTTTTGCATACTTTCTCCAAGACCCGGGCGAATCATGTTTTTGAGCAGGATGTATTTCGAGAGCATTCTTGCTATGTTGGATACACTCTGAATTTTTCCCGAATCGAAGAACGGAATGTGGCTGTAGTGCTCCTTTACAACCTCCGTGTCAACGTCAAGGGTTTTTATGTACTGTTCAATTACCGAAAAGTCCGTATTCGGCTTCATTCGTCCGAAGATTATGTATCCGATTATCACATCATCGTAGAGCAGGGGGATTGCAACATTCACAAGTCCTGCGTGACAGATGTGGGTTTCGGTTTGTTTGCTGTCTCTGCATTTTTCAAGCAGCATAGTGTCGGAAAGGTGGCAGGCACTTTCACCTTTCTTGGTGCTCTGTAGTGTCTGACAATATGAATTATTTTTAAGCCTGTGGTTTCCCGCAGGTGAAAAATCGGTTTTCAATAAATCCATATCTATGCCGGTTGCGTTGTAGAAATCCAAAAGGGCACTGTTGATTTTTTGTATGTCGTAGTTGATAACCATGCTACCGCCTCCCTATTTGTAATTATATACATATAATAACCTTTTGTCAAAACATTTTTGTTATTTATTACACAAATCGCGGAACATATTGCAAAAAACAAGGAAAAAAGCCACTTTTTAACTACCTCAGAATTTGTTAAAATCTATTTTGTCGAAAAAATAGTATATATATTATAATGTTTAGGAGAGCGGTTTTGCATGATTGAATTCATCACTAAAGTCAATGCAGCGGTAAATGATGTTGTATGGGGTCCCATAATGCTTGCGCTTCTTATATGCACAGGACTTTTTTTGTCTTTAAGACTTGGTTTTCCCCAGTTTACACGTTTTGGCCATATGGTCAAAAATACAATAGGCTCCATGTTTTCAAAGAGGCAGCGCAGTTCGAGTTCTTCCGGCGTAAGTCCCTTTCAGGCTGTGGCTACCGCAATGGCGGGAACTATCGGTACAGGAAGCATAGCAGGTCTTGCTACTGCGATTGTTGCGGGCGGTCCGGGTGCGGTTTTCTGGATGTGGGTCAGTGCACTTCTTGGTATGACTACAAAATATGCAGAAATCGCTTTGTCTTTAAAGTACCGTGAAAAGAACGAAGAGTGGCAGTGGATAGGCGGTCCTATGTACTACATAAAGAATGGTCTTGGCCCCAAGTTCAAATGGCTTGCGGTACTGTTTTCGATATTTGCAATGCTTGCCTGTCTCGGAACAGGTAATGCTACACAGAGTAACTCCATAGCCATAGCACTTGCAGATTACAAGGTGCCCACCTGGATTACGGGTGCTGTGCTTGTGGTTATATCTGCGGCGGTTATCCTTGGAGGAATGCGCAGAATTGCTTCTGTAAACGAAAAACTCGTTCCGTTTATGGCTATGTTCTACGTTGTTTGCTCCGTGCTTTGCCTTATCCTTAAAGCAAAGGAAATTCCCGATGCGTTTGCGCTTATTTTCCGTGAAGCATTCAATTTCAAGGCTGCTGCCGGCGGTGCTGCAGGTTATGGAATAATGGCGGCAATGAAGTTCGGTTTTTCCAGAGGTGTGTTCTCCAACGAGGCAGGTCTGGGAAGCGCCCCCATTGCACACGCGGCATCCAGTGCCAAAGACCCTGTTTCACAGGCACTCTGGGGTATGTTTGAAGTGTTCTTCACAACAATCATCATATGCACTTGCTCCGCTCTTGTTATCCTTACTTCCGATTTCTGGAAAAGCGGACTTTACGACGGTGCGCTTCTGAGCATAAAGTCTTTTAACAGCGTAATCCCGGGCATAGGCGGTGTTGGTGTTACATTCTCCACAATATTCTTCGCCCTTTCCACTATACTCGGCTGGGCATACTACGGAGAGGTCTGTGTGGAATTCCTCACCAACGACTCCCACAAGGCAATAATAGTTTACAGAGTTATATACATAATATTCGTATATATCGGTGCTGTCGGAAGTCTCGACCTTATCTGGAGCATATCATCCACAATGAACGGTCTTATGGCTATCCCTAATCTCATTGCAATAATCGGTCTTATTCCCGTTATAAAGAAAATGAACGATGACCATTTCAAGGGCAATAGACTGCAATAATGAATTCTGAAAAAGGGTTTGTAAAAAAATTCAAACGATTTTTTACAAACCCTTTTTTGTTTTTAATTTCGCTATTTCGCGGAACATATTACAAAAAACAAGGAAATATACATCTTTTATTTGCTTTGTGTATTTGATAAAATTGTAGTGTAAATATATATTATTACACACAATTTTTTAAATATTATTTTAGGAGGAAAATGAAAATGGCAAAACAGACATCCGATTTCAGGTACAACACAGGTGCCACAAAGGTACCTTGGGCTGCAGTAGGTGAAAACTACAATGTTCACGATTTGATGGAAATCATCCGCTTCTTAATGCAGGGTGACGGCAAAGAGTACGATGAGGCTCTTGAAGCAGTTTGGAAACAGGTTAAGAAACTTGAACCCCTCTCCACACCTCCCGGCAAACTTTCTCTTGGCTCACAGGTAGAAAAGGCAGAGGCTGCTTGTAACGAATACCTCGGCATAGATACATCCACATTCGTTACAAATGCTACAGCAGGTTTTGAAATTGCATACAAGTATGCTAACCTTAAGGAAGGCGACGAAGTTATAGTTCCTGCTATCACATTCGTAGCAACAATGGCATACCCCTTAGCAATCGGTTGCAAACTGGTATTTGCAGACGTAGATCCCAGAACAATCAATATGGATCCCGCAGACGTTGCAAGAAAGATTACCGACAAGACAAAGATGATAGTTCCCGTACATATCGGCGGTTATCCTGTTGACCTCGATCCCATTATGGAACTTGCAAGAAAGCACAATATCCTCGTTTTGGAAGATGCTGCACACGGTTTCGGTGCTATGTACAAGGGCAAGAAACTCGGTACAATCGGTGATTTCGCTGCATTCTCCATGCACGAAGTTAAGAACATCACTTCCTTTGGTGAAGGCGGTATCCTCACCACAACAGTTCCCGGCTTCGGCCCCGATATGAAGAGAGCACGTTTCTTAGGTCTCGATTTCTCCTGCCCCATCAAGGATTGGCTCTACAACATCACTCCCATTCCGGGCAAGGAAGGTCCCTTTGTTGCAGGTAACTCCTCTACTACAGAAATCCAGGGCTTAGGTCTTGCACTTCAGGTTGCACGTAACGAAGAAATCATCGCTGCACGCCGCGAAGCCGCTACATATCTTACAAACAGATTCGCAGAAAACGATGCAATTATTCCCCAACTTCTCGACACAGAAGATATCAAACCCTCTTACCACATGTATCTTCTCCAGATTGACCCTGCAAAGGCAGGCGGAGACATTCAGGTATTAAAGAAGAAGTTGGAAGAAAAGGGCGTTACACAGATTGCTCACTTCGGACCTCTCTACAGATTCAAAGTTGTACAGGATATGGGTTACAATTCAGACGAAATTGCAAAGACATGTCCCAACTGCGAAGAAGTATTCTACAAGAGATTTACACATCTTCCTCTCTATGGCCTGAGCCAGGAGCAGATCGAATACATGGCAGATGCAGTTCTTGAATCCGTAAAGGAAATGCAGGAAGGCAGATAAGACATCAAAAATATGCGTACGGCAGTTATCTGCCGTACGCAGTTTGACATATTTCGGGAGGTAAACATTATGGCATTTTATATGGAAGACATGTCCGTTCTTGATATGAAGAATGCGATGCAGAAAACAAAGACGGTTATAATCCCCGTAGGTGTGGTTGAACAGCACGGCTATCATCTCACACTTGCAACTGACATCAAAAATTCCGTGGGACTTACAAAGGCTGCAGGAGACAGATTGAATGCTGTCGTAGCACCCTCTGTCAATTACTGTTTTTCCGGCGGAGAACTTCTCGGAACGGTAAATGTAAGCCCCAATGCTTTCGGTATATACATTTCTGAAATTGTTGCAGAATTTGTGCGTATGGGATTTGAAAATATCATTTGCCTTTTGGGTCATGCAGGTACAGACAACAGAATTTCTCTCGAAAACAGTCTTAAAATGATTCTGAGAAGAAATCACGATATTGCCGAAAAGGTAACAATATCGCTTGTGGAAGTTTGGAAACTTTCTCCCACATGGCTTTCGGGATTTAGCATGGAACCCGAACATGATTTCCACGCGGGTATGATGGAAACTGCACTTATGCTTCATCTCTATCCCGACGATGTCCGTCCCGACTATGTTATGGACGAAGAATACTATGCAAAAATGATGAGAACCGACCAGGATTGGTTTGAAAAGAGAACTAAACCCGTGGACCATCCTTTTGTTATAGAAACCGTATCTCAGAGAGACGAAATTGAGGTTGGAGTTATGGGACTTCCCGAACTTGCAACCAAAGAAATCGGCGAGAAGATTACAAATGAAATGGTGGAAAACCTTGTAAAATTTGTAGATTTACTCAATGAAAGAAAAAAATAAAAGGGGTGTAATAAATGAAAATTAAATGGGGTGTTATCGGCTGCGGAGGCATAGCATACAGAAGAACAATTCCCGGTATGATGCTTTCCGAAAACAGCGAACTTGTAGCCGTAATGGATACAAATTTCGAAGCAGCCAAAAATGTTAAAGAAGAATTCGGCGCAAAATACGCTTTTCAGACAGTAGAAGAAGTGCTTGCGCTCACTGAAATAGATGCAGTATATATCGCAACACCTGTATTCTGCCACAAGGAACAGGCAATGGCGGCGGCTTCGGCAGGAAAACACATCCTCCTGGAAAAGCCTATGGGTCTTACCGTAGAAGAATCCAAGGAAATTGCAGATTTCTGCAAGGCACAGGGTGTTAAACTCGGTGTGGGTCTTATGATGAGATTTTCCGCATACCATCAGAAGATGAAAGAACTCATTGCAAACGGAGTTATCGGTGATGTGGTTTCCATGAGAGGACAACTTACCTGCTGGTATCCCGAAATCCCCGGCAACTGGCGTCAGGACAAGACACGTTCCGGCGGTGGTGCGCTCATGGATATGGGTATCCACTGCATAGACCTTCTCCAGTACATTTCCGGCACAAAGGCTGTAACAGTTACGGGCTTTAGCCAGAATCAGACATTTAACTATACTGCAGAAGATTCCGGCGCAGTTCTTATGAAGATGGACAATGGCGCTACAGCATATGTAGACTCCAACTTCAATATCCCCGACAATGCCGCAAAGTGCCGCATTGAGTTCTACGGAACAAAGGGTTCAATCCTTTCCGAGGGCACAATAAGCCAGGTAGAAACAGGTGAGATTGTACTTACAACCTCCGATGACACCGCAGGCTACAATGCAAAGCAGAACAGAGAAGACGGCGACGGCTCTGTGATAGTTGAAGTAGTAACAGGCAATATGTATGAAAAGGAAATATCTTCCTTTGCAAATGCTATCATTAACGACACCGAGCCTGCAATTACCGCTTGCGATGCAATCAATGTTCAGACAATAGTAGAAAAAGCATATGAAGCATCGGCTGAGGGTGTATATAAAAACATATAAGACATTTTGCAGAGAGTGATTATCGCTCTCTGCTTTTTTTACTAAATCACAAATAAAGTGTACTTGACAAAGAACATGCCAGCAATTATAATAAAATTAGGGATGGTGAGTGCAGAATGAAAGAAAGCAGTACACTTAAGTACATAGCAAAGGAACTTGGTGTTTCTGCTTCTACAGTATCTCGTGCACTAAACGGCAAATCCGTTGTCAAGGAAGAGACGAGACAGCGTATTGAAGAAGCCGCCCGTAAGTACAATTACACACCCAACGAGATAGCGCGTTCCCTGCAGAAATCATCCACACAGACTATTGCTGTTGTTCTTCCCGATATATCGGAGAACTTTTTCGGCAATATCGTTAAAGAAATTGAACGCACAGTTGCCCGTGAGGGGTACATGATAATCCTTGCGGATACTCACGAAAAGGCTTCCAAGGAGCAGAAATATCTGGATATGCTTTTCAAACGCAGAACAGATGCCCTCGTTCTTGCCACTGTTGATCTCAGCGGACAGTCTGTGGCAAATTTCCTTTCAAGAGGAGTGCCTGTTGTGTTTATAGACAACGTTCCCGAACTTTGTAATATAGATGCAATTACCGTAAACAATGAAATGGCAAGTTGTCTTGCCGTGGAATACCTGTTTTCCTGCGGACACAGAAATGTTGCCACAATCATAGGCTCAAAAGAGGAAACAACGGGTACTGAAAGACTTCGCGGTTACAGGATGGCACTGAAAAATCGCGGTGTGGAATATACCGAAGACTTTGTTGCCTACGGCGACTACAAGCAGGAGTCAGGCTATGTTGCAATGAACGAACTTCTGGACAGACGTCGGGAAAAACCTTTTACCGCTGTGTATGTAACAAGCGAAAAGATGACCTACGGAGCCCTGCGTGCGATACGCGACAGAGGACTTAATGTTCCTGAAGATATATCCGTGGTGGGATTTGATATACATAATCACACAGACGACAGAAGACAAAAGATTACAACAGTCTGCCAGCCTGAAGAACTAATCGGCAAAAGAGTAGGCGAACTTCTTTTGAAAAGGCTTGGCAGCGAGGAGGAGACATTTGGCGGAATAAGGCAACTTTTGGAGCCAAGTCTTGAAAAAGGCGACACAGTAAAAAAGATATAGACCAAGATATATCCAAAGTGAATTTTTTGATAAAAATTTCATTTTGGAATATATTTGCATATTTTTTGCAAACGTTTGCAAAACTTATATATTGACATATGATTAAGGAGGGAACTCAATGAAAATCGTCATAGGTTCAATCCAGTGTGAGGGCAACAGTTTAACACCCATCCCCACCAGGTTTGAAGATTTCGACTACGCAGTAGGCGAGGCAATGTACGAAAAGGTAAAAGTTGTGGATTATTTAAGGGAAAACGGTTGTGAGATTGTTCCCACAATATATGCACACGCACTTCCCGGCGGTGCAGTGGTCAAAGAAGATTTCCTGCGTCTTGCACATGAACTTTGCGATGCTATCCCCACCGAGGGCATAGACGGTGTATGGCTTTACATACACGGTGCAATGTATGTGGAAGAAATCGGCTCGGGAGATACATATCTTCTCAGAATGGTAAGAGAAAAAGTCGGTGATAAAATTCCCGTTTCCGTTGCTATGGATTTTCATGCAAACAATACAGATGAAATCGTATCTCTTTCCAACTGCATAACAGGTTTCCGTACAGCACCGCACACCGACCACAAGGCGGCGCAGATAAGAGCCGCAAAGATGCTCATTGACTGTATCAAAGAGGGCATACTCCCCACTCCGCAGATGGAAAGGGCAAATGTGGTTATCTGCGGTGATGCAGTGCAGACGTCCCTTGAGCCTTTAAAAAGCATAATGGAAAGAGCCGAAGAACTGGAAAGAACGGTAGACGGTATAATGGGCGTTCAGGTGTTCAACGGGCAGTCCTGGGTAGATGAACCCTTTATGGGTCCAAGTTTTGTAGTAACACACCGAAGTGACAAAGATGTGGCTAAAAAGTGTGCAGGAGAACTCGCTAAGATGTTCTACGATGCACGTTATGACTTCAAATTCCTTATAGAAGCGGTAGAACCCATTGAGGCATTAAAGCGTGCTATGGAATCCGATGTACAGACTTTCGTTTCAGACTCGGGTGACAACACCACAGCGGGCGCTGCAGGTGATAATGCCTACATGTTAAATAGGATATTGGAACTCGGTATGGAAGATATCCTTGTGGCAGGTATTGCAGATGCTCCTGCTTGTGACAAATGCTACAAAGCAAATATAGGCGATACCCTTACACTTAAGGTGGGCGGAAGCCTTGCTCCCGACAGCGAAAGTGCCGAGATTACAGGCAAACTCATACACAGGGGAGACATTATTTCCTACACGGGTGCAAACGCAGGAGAGAGTGCAACTCTGGACTGCGGTAAATTTACAATAGTTATCACCAAAAACCGTGCAGCACTTTGCAGACCCGACATTTTTGAATCCATTGACCTTGACTATACAAAGTTTAAGACTGTGGTTGTAAAACTCGGATATCTATTCCCCGAACTCAGTGAAGTTGCGCAAAGGTCGATCCTTGCCTATACTCCGGGAAGTTCCACAGAGAGACTCCAGGATATGGGACTTAAAAATATTCGAAGACCCATGTTCCCGCTCGACGACAATTTCATGTAATCGTTAGCAAAACATACTATTTTGGTATGAATTGCTTTCGCATATAAAAACAAAATTTATTTTAAGGAGGTTTTTGCTATGGCATATTATAACATGGCCGAAACAGAAAAAAGAATTAAGCAGGTAAGAGAAATTTTGAGAGCAAAAAATCTTGATGCCGCTCTCATCTATTTCGATGAACTCAACATCGCAAACGGCTGGTATCTTACCGGCTGGTG
>JAZNJU010000188.1:0-5229 GCA_045578205.1 Clostridia bacterium
GTTTGTCTTCCTAAGACCGCTTGGCCTCCGACTTGGCTCAACCTCAATCATACCGGTTCCGTGGCAAGGTCCGTATACGTAACTGTCTTTGAAGCCGTTTTCAACATACATATTGTAGAAATTCTTTGCAACATCACAAGCCATAACACCTGCCTTGAGGTTGTCGATTGTCCAGTCGTGAGCCTGCTTGCAGAATTCAACAACTCTGCGTCTTTCACCCTCGAGTTTGCCCATGGAAACGGGAAGACCGATTGCGGGTGAATAACCATCTATTTTTGCAGAAAGGTTAAGTTGAACTATGTCACCCTTGTTGATTGTTCTGTAACCTGAACGGCTGATTGCGTGACTTGTGGATTTTTCGCTGAATACATACATGGGAAGACCTTCGTATTCTGCGCCTTCTTCGTATATAACTTTCTGTGCGATACCTACCATCTGAAGTTCTGTAACACCGGGTTTTAAGTGTCTGATAACTTCATCTGTTGCCAAATCTACAATGCGGAATCCTTCCTGAATGCAGGCAAGTTCGTTTACACTCTTGATTTTGCGCAGTTGCACCATGATATCGTTGCACTTAACGATTTCTGCTTCGGGATAACTGTTTTTGAGACCCTCAAAAATGGGAAGTGTACATTCAACATAACTTCCGAGACCGATTTTGATCTTCTTTCCTGTTACGCCGATAGCCTTGAACACATCCTCGAATGTATTTGCTTTAAGTTCGGGATATGAAGGATCTGCAGATTCTCTGAATTCTCTGAGGCAGAAAACCTTGTCGATTTTACCAACATCCTGTGCAAAAATAATACACTCGGGACCAACCATAAGTGCAGCGTCTCCGTTTGCGGAAATTGCCACACCTGCTCTTTCAAAGAGAGGCCAGAAACCGCTGAAATATCTTGCGTTAGCGTAGTCGGACTCTGTGCTGGACACAACCATAACGTCAAGTCCTCTTTCTCTAACCAGTTTTGCCGCTCTTTCGATTCTTTCTTTGTACTCGTAGTCGGGAATACAAACTCTGTTTGCCATAACCCTAACCTCCTCTTTTTTATTTTGACAATTTGATTATACATTAACACAATGTCAAAGTATTTGAAATATAGTAAATATTTTTTGCACTTTATTAAATCCATTGACAAAATTGCATAAATATGCTTTAATGTTTTTGGTGATAAGTATGAAGGATTTTAAGTTGCAGGATTTCAGCACACCTCTGTGTGTAACAAGACTTGCAAACATACACTATTTCGAATTTACAAGCGAATACCAGACCTATAATGACTCTCACAATTTTTGTGAACTGCTGTATGTGGACAAAGGCTCTATAATGGTTGAAGCGGAAAACTTCTGCGGCGTTCTTTCCGACGGCATGATGATTATACACCTTGCCAACGAAAAGCACTCCCTGAAATGTATTGACAAGGTGTGCCCAAACGTCATTATAATCGGTTTTGAGTGCGGTTGCGCCGACCTTGGAATTTTGTCGAAATCACCTGTAAAACTCAACCAGTATCACAAGAAGATGCTTTCGGAAATCATGAAAGAGGGTATGAATGTTTATGCTCCCCCCTATGACATTCCGAACACTCTGGAAATGAAAAAAAGGGACATCTTTCCGTTTGCATCCGACCAGATGCTGAAAATCAACCTGGAAGCGTTTCTCATAGGACTTATACGCGAACACAAACAGACCTTTTCAAAGGTGGAAAATTACATAATTTCCGACGGAAAGATATCGGATGTTTTCAACTACATAAACGAGCATTATATGGAAAAGATATCCTTGGACGACATATGTTTTCTGTTTGGCACAAACAAAACTTCACTTTGCGTAAAATTCAAAGAAGAGTACGGAACAACGGTACTCAGTTACATAAATAAACTCAAAATTAAAGCCGCAAAAAGTTACATCCGCGAGCAGAAACTATCAGTTACGGAAATATCCGACAAAGTAGGATTTGGCTCCATACACTACTTTTGCAGGATGTTCAAAAAACAAACGGGGATGTCCCCAAAGGACTATCAAAAAACAGTAAAATCAAAACTTGATTTATAAAAAAAGATGTTACTTCACACGAGGTAACATCTTTTTTCATCATTTATTAGAATTGCAACATGATTTTCCGCTTTTTGCGCTGCAGGAATCCGCACATGGACAGCCAATACATTTTTTGCCGCTTTTCTTTGAATGGTACACATAGAATCCAGCAAAACCAACAATAACTGCCAAAATCGCAACGATAACAATATCCGTCATATAAACAACTCCTTGTTATTACATTTTTTCACTGAGCACTCTGCGCTGTCCGGAACCGCCCGAAGTGTAATTCTTACTGACTCTCCTATCCGCAGTGGCACACAGATACGCAATAACCGTAACCATAGCCAAAACTGCTATAAGCCCCGGAATAAATCCTTCCCCGAAAGTGCCTGTGGTAATGATTGTACCAATCTGATACACGAGATATCCAACAATATAACCTACTGCAAACTGGAGGCCTATGCCGCCCCAAAGCCACTTGGCGCTCTTCATTTCAGAATTCATGGCACCTATTGCCGCAAAACAAGGAGGGGTAAAGAGGTTGAACATAAGATACGCAAGTGCCGCAACTTTAGTAATCGCAAAAACTGTTGCAACTTCAACACCTGCACCTTCCATAAGTGCGAGTTCTTCTGTATCTATGAGGTTTTCAAGTCCTACAAAACAAACTGCAAGTGTGCCCACAACATTTTCCTTTGCTATAAATCCTGTAACTGCTGCTGCAGCAAGTTGCCACGAGAGAACACCCACAATCGGAACAAGCAAATATGCAAAAGGATGTGCAATGGATGCAAGAATGGAAGTATCGGCACCTTCTGCAACTGTGAAATCCCAAGTAAATGTCTGCATAATCTGTACTGCTGTGTTACAAAGAAGAATAATTGTAGCGGCTTTTACTATGTATGCCCAACCACGCGAACACATAGATTTGAATGCCCTACTAAAACTGGGAACTTTGTATTCCGGAAGTTCGATGATAAAGAAAGATTTTCTGGATTTATGTCCTGCAATCCTGTTTACCAGAAGCGCACCGATGAAAATGAGTATGATACCTGCAAAATACATAAGTGTGCCTACCCAGGAAGCATCCTTAAAGAATGCTCCGGCAAACAGTGCTATAACCGGAAGTTTTGCACCGCAGGGCATAAAAGGAGCAAGCATCGCGGTGGCTCTGCGCTCACGTTCATTACGGATAGTACGGCAAGCCATAACACCCGGAATTGCACAACCGGTTCCTATTACAAATGGTATTACGGATTTGCCGGAAAGACCGACCTTTTTGAATATAGGGTCAAGAACAACGGAAACACGTGCCATATATCCGCAATCTTCCAAAAGGGCAATGAGGAAATACATTACCATTACAAGAGGAAGGAAACCAATAACCGCTATTGCACCGCCTATGACACCGTCTACCAACAGAGCCGAAAGAAGAGGATTTGCATTTTCAAAGAAGCCTCCTACAAATCCTTGAAAGATTTCAAGCCAGGCAACCAGTGTATCAGCAAGGAACGGGCCAAAAGATGCCTGAGAAATATCGAACACGAGAAACATAACAACTGCAAAAATCGGAATACCAAGCCATTTGTTGGTAAGTACAGCATCGATTTTGTCCTGATAGTTTCTCTCTTTGGTAAGAACCTTTCGGGTTTCTACCTTGGAAACGATTTTGTTTACAAATTCAAAACGCTGTCTGTCGGCACCTTCCACAGCCTTTTTGCTTGTTAAATCAATGTTGCCCTGCACATAGGGTGCTGACTGTTTCTTACCTAAAAGTGATTCTGCCTTTTCTACTACTTCTTTTAAACCACTTGAGGAGGTGGAAACCGTTTCCACTACGGGACAGCCAAGCATATTGGAAAGAGCAGACGCGTCAATAACAGTTTTTTTCTTTTCATTTATGTCAGTCTTGTTGAGTGCTACAACAACGGGAATACCCAGTTCCAAAATCTGTGTAGTAAAGAACAGACTTCGGCTGAGGTTGGTTGCATCCACAATGTTAATAATAACATCGGGGTTCTCACCTTTTACATAGGAACTGGTTATGCTTTCCTCAGAGGTGAAAGGAGACATCGAATAAGCACCCGGAAGGTCCACGGCGATTAGTTCATCTGCTCCGCCCCAATATATTTTCTTGATTTTGTGCTCCTTTTTTTCAACGGTAACGCCAGCCCAGTTTCCGACTTTTTCATTCCGTCCGGTTAAGGCATTATACATGGTGGTTTTACCGCTATTTGGATTGCCTGCAAGTGCAATTCTCATATTAACATCCTCCTTGAAAGATTTGTAAATCTATATCGGTTAGTTACAACTAACCACTTGGCAAAAAGTAATCAGCGGATTACTTTAAAAATTCAGATTATAATCGCCTCTGCAAGAGCATTGTCGATTGTGTATCTTCCGTCCTTGATAGACACAACACATCCGCCCTTTAGATGGGAAATAACCGTAATGGGTTCTCCGCTGTAACATCCCAAAGAAAACAAAAAAGAATTCAGTTCTTCGTCGTCTGTTTCGATGCTTCTGATTATGTACTCTGTACCTGCCTGTGCATCTTTTAAATTCATGTTATATCACCTCGAAGCAATGATGTTAGTTACAACTAACTAATTGATTATAAAAAAGATTAGCCTTGACTAACTTGGTTTAGTTTACCACACACGCCGTAATTTGTCAAGCATTTTGCAGCAAATTTTTTTATTGAAAAATCCAAACTTTCATGTTATATTGATATTGTACAAGGAGGTATTTTATGTCAATGATTTCACTTATGTCAATTATTTTACTTACCGCTCTTGGTGTCGGAGGTGCCACCGTTATCGGTGCTCTCATAGGTTTTTCATTCAAGAAAATTTCTCACACCTTTTCTGACATTATACTCTCGTTTGCTGCAGGGGTTATGCTCTGTGCTGCTGTATTTGGTCTGATTTATCCGTCACTGGAAACGGGAAAACAAGTTTTTGCAAGCGATAGCCTTGTATTATTCATCTCCGTTGCAGGTATATTCTGCGGTGCATTGGTACTGAACCTTCTGGACAAACTGGTACCCCATCTGCACAGAATTTCGGGTGCGGATTTTGAAAATCACGAAAAGAACGCAAATCTCAACAAAGTTCTGCTATTTGTCATGGCTATTGCCATACACAATCTGCCCGAAGGTATCGCGGCAGGAGTAGGATTCGGAACAG
>JAZNJU010000189.1:0-3626 GCA_045578205.1 Clostridia bacterium
TTCTATGATTATCTGGAAATGCCGGTTGAGGTCATTTTTACGCTCATTGAGCATTGTATCTCCAAAGGTAAAACCAATATGAGATACATCGAAAAAGTGGCATATACATGGGCTGATAGAGAAATAAACACTTTGGAGAAAGCAAGTGTTTTTGTAAAAGAGGAAAATGAGTTTGCTCTCCTTTTAAAAAAGTACAAATCAATGTTCAAAATTGTAGGCAGAGAACTTACCGATACGGAAGAAAATTACATTCGCAGTTGGGTATATGAACTCAAAGCGGATGATGACAGAATTCATAAGGCTTATGAAACAACAGTGACAAACACCGGTAAAATTGCATTTAAATATCTTGATGCAGTGCTTAGAAATTCTTCAGAAAATTCCCTCCGCAAAAAGCCTTACAATGATAAAACCACCGCAAATCAACGAAAAAATTTCTTCCAGGATTACGATAACGACATAAGCGATTTCGAGGTTGAAATGATTAAAAATCGCGTCAATAACAAATGATTCGAGGTGAAATTATGCACAGTCCCGCATATTTTGAGGACAAAGTACTCAAGGAATATGAAAAGAAACAAGAGAAGCATAAAGCAGAATTTAAAGAAAAAACCGAAATTTTGTATAAAACTTTACCTGCTTTAAAAAGTATTGATGAAAAGATATCTTCACTGGCAATAAAACATGCTTCCAGGATAATAAAAGAGGGGATTACCCCCGACGAAGCAGTATCTGCAGTTCGCAGCGAGAGGAAGCAACTCGAAACAGAGCGCAATAAACTTCTTGGTGATTACAGGGTAGTTATTGACTACGATTGCGATAAATGTCTTGATACAGGCATTGTTGACGGTCAGAAATGCGAATGCTATATGTTGAACCTTAAGAAATTAATGCTGTCTGAAATAAACGGTTTTGACAGCATACACTACAATTTTTCCAAGGATACTTTTGACAATTTTTCCCTTAAGTGGTATTCTCAAAACATTACCGACAAAAAAATTAACATTTCACCGTATGAGAATATGAAGTCTGTGTACAGTGAAGCCCGTACTTTTTGTGATAATTTTGACACTCAAAAGAAAAATCTTTATTTCTACGGTACAACCGGTACCGGAAAAACTTACCTTGCAGGTTGCATTGCCAATGAAATAGTTTCAAAAGGATACAAGGTGTTTTACCAATCCGCCTACAAGTTGTTTCAGTTCATGGAAGACTACAAATTTTGCCGTATTGACCGCGAAACAAATGCTTCCGCCTATGACAGCATTTACAATTGTGACTTACTCATTATTGATGACCTGGGAACAGAGTTTGGCACTGCATATACCTGTTCAGTTCTTTTTGACATTCTCAACACAAGAGAACTTAATGAAAAAAGCACAATAATCAGTACAAATTTAAATCTTTCAAACCTGGAAAACAAATACACAGATAGAATTCATTCCAGAATTCTGGGTAATTTTGAAATATTCAGATTTATGGGTGATGACATACGAATTCTCAAGAAACAAAATGGGAGATAAATGATGTTAATTGCAAATAATTGGGAAGAATATGAGATAATTGATGCAGCAGACGGCAAAAAACTTGAACGTTGGGGAAATGTTATATTGAACAGACCCGACCCTCAGATAATCTGGTCGCAAAAAAGCAACAAAGATGCCTGGGATAAAGCAGATGCCACATATCACAGAAGTAAATCCGGCGGCGGCGAATGGGAATATACCAGCATCCTTGAAGATTCCTGGCAAATTAAGTACAAACATCTTGTATTCAACGTTAAACCGATGGGTTTTAAACATACGGGACTTTTTCCCGAGCAAGCAGTAAATTGGGATTTTATGTATGATATTATAAAAAAATCCAATAGAGAAATTTCTGTTTTAAATCTTTTTGCCTATACAGGCGGTGCAACTGTTTGCTGTGCTTCTGCAGGTGCCAAAGTTGTCCATGTCGATGCGGCAAAGGGAATGGTCCAATGGGCAAAAGAAAATGCAGTCTCGTGCGGTCTGCAAGATGCGCCTATTCGTTATATAGTGGATGATTGCCTGAAATTTGTTGAACGAGAAATCAGACGCGGTCACAAATACGACGCAATTATTATGGATCCACCTTCATACGGCAGGGGTCCCAAAGGCGAAATCTGGAAATTTGAAGATGAACTCAACAATCTGGTGTCCAAATGTTGCGAACTTCTTTCGGACAATCCTTTGTTCCTGATTGTCAATTCCTACACAACGGGAATTTCACACACCATAGTCGGAAATCTTCTCAACATGACAATAAAACACCGTTTCGGAGGAAAAGTAACTTCAGACGAAATCGGCTTGCCGATTAAATCTTCATCACTTGTGTTACCCTGCGGTGCTGCAACCCGATGGTTTAAACATCAATTGGAGGAATAATCTTGATAAAAACCAAAAACCTCACTTATTCATATACAACAGACAGCGAAACAAAACCGGTCTTGAAGGGCATTGATTTAAAAATCGAAAAGGGTGAATTCGTTGCAATACTCGGGCATAATGGTTCCGGGAAGTCAACTCTTGCCAAGCATTTCAACGCTATACTTTTACCCCTTGGAGGTAGTGTCTTTATAGACTCGATGGATACCAAACTTGAGGAAAACTTGTGGGACATACGCTCCAGAGCGGCTATGGTTTTTCAAAATCCCGACAACCAGATTGTTGCAACTGTTGTGGAAGAAGATGTTGCTTTTGCGGCCGAAAACCTTGGCGTACCGCCTGCACAAATAAGACAGCGAGTTGACCATGCACTGAATGTTGTGGGAATGTCGGAATTCAAACTACACGCGCCTCATTTGCTCTCCGGCGGTCAAAAGCAAAGAATTGCCATTGCCGGAGTTATTGCGATGCGCCCGCAAATAATTATTTTTGATGAACCAACTGCAATGCTTGACCCAAAAGGCAGAAAAGAAGTAATGGATTGCATCAAAACACTAAACAAAGAACATGGAATTACCGTCGTCCTGATAACTCATAATATGGATGAAGCAGTTATGGCAAAAAGGGTTGTCGTAATAGATAACGGTACTGTCGTTATAGATGACACACCAAAAAATGTTTTTTCACAGGTAGAACACATAAGGGGACTGGGATTGGACGTTCCACAGGTTACCTACCTTTCGCATTTACTTAAGAAAAAGGGAATAGATTTACCTGATGGAATTTTAACAGTTGATGAATGTATTTCGGAGTTGGAAAAGTTATGTCAATAATCGTAAAAAACTTAACACATGTATATTCCAAAAACAGTCCTTTTGAAAGAACTGCCATAAAGGATGTAACTTTTACCATAGAAGATGGAGAATTTATAGGTCTTATCGGCCATACAGGAAGCGGAAAATCCACTTTGATTGAACATCTGAACGGTCTTATAAAACCGGAAAGCGGGACTATAATCATCGACGGCGAAGATATAACCGCTCCCGGTTGTAATATGTCAAAAATCCGTTCAAAAGTAGGATTGGTCTTTCAATATCCCGAATACCAACTTTTTGAGGAAACCGTTTATAAGGACATCGCTTTCGGCCCTAAAAATATGGGTCTGTCCGACGATGAGGTAAAGGAGCGCGTGCTTTCAGCGGCAAAGGCGCTTGAAATTCG
>JAZNJU010000190.1:0-14093 GCA_045578205.1 Clostridia bacterium
ACGCTTCGGTATTATCTTCAAGTGTTGCTTTAACTTCAATGTAATTTACAAGTCCGGTGGAAACTTTGTCAGATGTCCAAGTTTCATCGGAATTCAATTTTGCCTGCATTGAAATGTTTCCCGAATCCGCATAATAATACGATGCTTCCATGGTTATTGTACAGCCTTTTGCCATATCATATTTTTCGCTGTAAGCAACAATATCGTAAGAACCCGGCAGTAATGTATCTTCGATTGTAACGGTTGCAGTTGTTGTGTCATCTGAAGGCACAATAGTTATTCCGGAAACTTCATTTTCCCTGTCTGTATCCATTGCCTTCCATACAAATGTCTGGTCCAGACAGCCGGGAAGACCTATCTGATTTGTAAGTCCTGCTTCAAAAGTCAGAACATCGCCTGCTTTTACTTTAGTTTTACCGGATACAAGACTATTTTCGATATCATACGCTACTTCTTCTGCGAAGTATGCTCTGTGCATTCCGTTATCATCATCAAGAAGGTTTATGGCAACAGAACTTCCTGCATAGGTGGTACCTTTTTGCAAACCGATGGAGAGTCTGTCCACATCATTTACTGTCTGATTTTTTGTACCGTCACTTTTATTGGCAATAGTACCTTTAAAATCCATCCAGTCGCTTTCTTCAACGGTCATACCCGAAGAGCCATACTCTACGCTGAACTGGCTGGCATTACTGTCAAGGTCGAAAAGGCCAATTACAACATTCGGAGTATAATCATTATTTAAGTTCTTTACCTGTATATCATACACATAATTCTTGCCACCGGCAATATCTCCGGAGATAAGGTCAGACGTGCCTGTTTTGTAGTTGTTGCTCTTTATAACAGACTGGCCGAAATACAAACCATATGTGTTAAAGTACCATGTCTGACTGCTGCCGCTCATAAGTTGACCGGTTGTACCGGCGGCAGTCATCTTAAGGTATTTACCGCTTACGGTATCGGTATCATAGGCTGCTCTTGTAACCCAGTTACCCGTAGTACTTATGCTGCCCAAAAATCCGTACTTGCTGTAGCCCAACACATTGGGATTCAGAACCTCGTCATTTGTCTTGAACATATTCTCGGGCATTTTGCCGGGAATATAGTCCTCGTAATTGGCTGATGTTTCATCTGCCATGGATACAACAGGCAGCACAGAAACAAGCATTGCAATAACCAAAACTGTGCATAAAAATCTTTTCATGTTAATACCTCCGTTTTTAAAAATCCGACAGCGGATTCTGTGCATAAATTAAATCTATTATCTTAAGTTGCTCAAGAATGTGCTTTTTGGGATCTATTTCCATAGGCTTGCCCTGTGTAAGATAGTCATATATCATCTTATAGTAAAGATCTGCACCCACATCTATGGGCGTACCTTCCAAGTCGTAGGATTCCTCTGTAAACTTAAGGTTTTCCGAGCAGTACACAGGATATCCGTTTTCATCTGCCAGAACACCTGCCACAACTTCGCGGGTGGGCTCATTCTCAGGATTGTAGTATTTAAGGTCAATATGAGGTATTGTTCCTTTTAAGGTTCCTTGGCTACCCTGAACAAGGAACAGATACGGAGAATAGCAATTGCAAGTCGTTATCTCAATATCAACAAGCGGGGCTCCGGGAGCCGTAAGAATAACCTTGACATAGTCCTCGGCATCACCAAAGGTTGTAACCCTATCGAGTTTGGAAAACACCGAAATATTTTCGGGAAATCCCATAAGGTCAAGTGCCAGGTCTATGGGGTGCGGCCCCGTGTTTCGTACCTCTCCGCCGGCAAAACTTTTAAGTGTTTGCCAATCCCATCGTCTTGCAAACTTGGAAAAATTGAGTGTTACTTGTTTTATATCACCAAGTTTTCCGCTTGCTATTATCTCTTTGATTTTTAAGTAATACGGTGCAAATCTTGAGTTGTGGAATCCATTTATCATGACACCGTTTTTTTCGGCTGTCTTTATAAGTTTCTGCCCTTCCTCAAAACTTCTTGCAAATGGCTTTTCGCAAACCACATTGAAGCCGTGTTCCATGAGGCCTGTTGCAACATCTGCGTGCATATGTGAAAATGTTGAGTTTACAACCAGGTCGATATCACTTCTTGCGTATAAATCCTCCGGCTTTTCATAAACATCGCAACCGTATTCTTCTTTGGCTCTTTCTCTCCTGTATGCCAACTCATCTACTACTGCAACAACATCAAAATATTTGCTGAGTTCACTCCTGAAGTAAGCACCGTGTATATCTCTTCCGCTTCTTCCCTGTCCTATTATGGCAACTTTGAGTTTTTTCATTTTATACTCCTGCTTTCTTACATCATTTCTGCTATTTTTACTTTTCTTTTCTCGGAAATCGAAGTTTCTATTGCCGCCGTCATATATATGGGCATCAACAGTTCTTCTGTGGTAAGAGGCATCTTTTTGCTTCTCAGCATCTGAACAAATTTTTCAAAACCGAATTTGAAGAAGTTGGCAAGGTCGATTTCTGTTGTAGCCATACCGCCTGTGCCTAAAGCCAGAGCAAAATACCTATCGCCTGTATTTTCATTAAAATTCATTGTAATTTCTTTATCGTCATACGAAACCAGAACATTAAAATTGCCGTCATCTACTACAGATGTGTAAACCTCTTTTGCATCATAACCGAATATTGCAAGGCAAATCTCACAAAGATGCGAAGCATAAAAATATATACCCGAATATTGACTTTTGAGATTGGCAGGAAAATTCACAAAACCTGCAGAAACTCTGCCTATACTGCCTCCGATTATCTTGTTTCGTAATCCCAACACTTCGTGTGTATATTTGAGAGTTGATCCGCCTGTAACCAAAGCACTGTACTTATCTATTGCCTCTTCCAGCCTTTTGGCATCCTCGCAGGAAGCAACTACAGGCTTATCCATCCATACAGGATAACCTTTCTCTATGAATGGCAGCACATCATCAAGATGATATTTTCCATCACGATAGACAACCATTACGGCATCTACCATTCCCAGCATTTCCAAAGGAGAATTCACAATCAGATCAACTTTTCCTTCTTTTGCCACTTGTTTTGTATGTTCCGGATCGTCATTAAATCCGTATATTGCCGTAACTCTCACATCATCATAAGCGTATTTCCCATTTTCGTCGCAAATGTTACAAAGTTTGGAAAACTCCAAGGCGTGGCAATTATCAGAACCAAGTATTCCGATTTTAAACATATGTATCACTCCATAATATTTCAATTCACATTTTAATCATATCATTGGACAATACATATTTCTTGTACTATTAAGCATTTTTTTGTACTATTCAACACATATGAAAATTTTACCTAAACAACCCAACACTTAGTATGCCCTTTAATACTGATTTTTTCCAATATTTGCATTTCTTATTTCACATTGACAATTGCACAAATATATTGTATAATCATTTCCCGGAGGTGATAATATGCCCGAAAACAAAAAAATCCGAATTGGTGTTTCAAAAATAACACCGGGAGATTTTGCACCATACAGCCTTATGCGCTCCAGTGACATATTGGGTGAAAATCATTTTTCCATTTGGAAACTCACACAAAAAAGGCAAACCATACATACGCACGATTATTATCAGTTCTGGTATGTTTCAAAAGGAAACTGCAACCATAAAATAGACAACAAAAACTTCCATCTTTCTGCAGGCGACCTTATAGCAATTCCGCCGTTTTCCTATCACAGTATGAGTTCGGAATGTGAGAATCTGGAAGTAATAGGCATTGACTTTACGGAAGATTACCTTTCTGCACTTGATAACAATACGGTTTTTCTGTCTTGCATCAAGCCTTTGTTTCTGCGTGAAAAAGAGAAACAATCTGTATTTAGTGAAATTTCTTTTAAAGAACTTATATTCGAAATGCTGGAAGAACACACTAACAAAGAGAAATTTTCGCAACTTGTTATTAAAAGTAATTTAATGAAACTTATTGTACTATTGGAAAGAAAATCCGGACTTGTCGAAAATTCAAAATATCCTTTATATAGCCAGGCAATAGGCGAAGCACTAAGGTACATTCACAACAACATAGAAACAAAAATCAAAATTGAAGACTTGTGCCGTATTTCCAATCTGGCTCCGACTTCCCTTGGAGTTCAATTTAAAAAAGCCACAGGAAAAAGTGTAGTTACCTATGTAAACAAAATTCGGATTGACAAGGCTAAACAACTGCTTAAAGAAACCGATATGTCTATTACAGATATTGCGTATGGGCTCGGCTTTAACGACTCGGCATATTTCAACCGAATCTTTAAGAAAGAAACTCAATACGCTCCCAAAAATTATAGAACCGAATACAAAATGTTAAAAAAAAGCGTTCAGGAATCCTGAACGCTTTTGCATTGATATTTAATTGTCTGTAAGCATACCTATGGCACCTTCATCGATTTTCTTCTTTTCTGCATCGCCTTTCTGCAGTGACTCCCAATAGTAGCCGTTTAAGAAAGATGCCAAATACTGCCATCTTCGCATTGCCTCATAGTCGCCTGATACATCAGAAGCAATCTTTGCAATCTTTGTTGTGATAGCGGGTATCTTTTCCGGTTCGTTGATTCGTACTGCAGAATCAAAATAAAATTCAGCAAACTCCTTGCCGCCAAGTTTAGGAGCCATAACATCTAAAATATAATCCTCATTTGTTGCAAAGGGATTATCTGCAAAATACTCCATAGCAAGATAGTTAAACTCCGCATTTGCATGGAAAAGTGAAGTCTCGCCAAACATAGACACACCGTTTAATCCGGACAGGTAACTAAGATTACACTGACGGCGGATTTTGTCTACTGCAAACGTGGCTCTGCCCTCTTTCCACTGTGTACCGGAGTGTGCACGCATTACATGGTTGAACTTCTGAAGCGGCTTTAACATCTTCTGCTCGCCCGTCCAAGTTCCGTCACGAAGTGCCTCGTCACACTTCCACTGCCAGAATACATTTTCGGGCATGCTGTATATCTTCTTTAAATCTTCAGAAGGTTCCGGCGACTCAAAAAGTTTGCATGCTTCGTCAATAAAGTGATGGTATGACTCGCATATAACAAGTGCATCGGGAGAACGCTTCAGTATCACATCTGTTGCTGCAGGGTAAATCTTTGCCATATCGGCAACTGACATATATTCAGATTCTTCTCCCCTTCTTGCCTGACACTCGGGGCACTGACAAACACCGCAGTCGCCCGACTCCATCTGTATTCCGCCAAGTTCGGGTATCTCCTTAAAAAGCCAATCCAAAGATTCCAGAGCGAAATCATTTAATTTCTGATTGCTGGGACATCCCTGTGCTTGCGCTTTGAAGCCTCCAGAACCGGAATATTGGAATATTATGGGTGTTCCGTCAGGATACTTACCAACACAATCGGGATTTTCCGCAAAGAACCTGTCAAGCGAATACTTGTGGTCACCCTCGTAGTAAATGCCGCCATATGCGTAAAGACCTGCAATCATATATATTCTTACGCCCTTTTCCATGGCATATGAACAAAGTCTTCTTACGCTATCAACACCGCCGTGCCTGTCACGCAAAAGTCCCACGATACCTATCGCATTGAACTTGTGCTCTGCACAGAAATCTATTGCTCTTTTGTAGTCTACTTCAAAAGTTTCGGGAGTTTTGGTGTAAGCATTCGCAACACCGCAATTCTGTGCTCCCAAAGCATTCTTGCACCATGTTGTACTATGATCCCATGTCCAGAAAATTCTGTTTGGTATGCTCTTATTTGTCATATATGTATCTCCTTACATAGTATATTCAATAATACAATCGTATCATCTATTATAAGATAAGTCTTGTACAATTTATCAATATTTGTATTATCGAACACAAATATTTTTTATAAGGGGTGTAAATCAATTCTTACGAATTGATTTACACCCACTTATTTATTTTATAACATCTGCAAAATCTGCAACGGGATAACTTTCCATTGCCTTTAAGAGCATTTCAAGTTTTTTAAGTCGTGTCTGCTCATTGTTTACAACAAGAGCACCGCTGTCTGCAACTATAAGGTTGAAGTTTTCCCAGTCGTAGGTATAGGCTTTGCCCATGAGGTTACAAGCCTGCTTTATGGAAAGAAGTGTAACCCCATCCACAACCTTGTAAGAAACATCTCCAAGTCCGGCAACGTTTGTGCCGTTTAATGTACAACCAAGAGTTTTTTGGATAACCTCTTTGGTTACATACAACTCGTCGCCCTCCTCGAGTACAGGCTTGTGGGACATTTCGTATGTACCGTCTTTGGTGAAAAATCTGTTGGAATTAAGATTCATTACAGACGGATTTACATAGTTAATCTCAAAATTGTCACGAATTGCCTTGGCGGCTGTGTACATACCCATTGTTATGAAATCATTATATTTATCTGCAGACGGAATCTCACCCGAGAATTTGGTCAAACGAACCATATCACCTGCGTTGTACACACAAAATACTATCTGGAGCAAGTCGGAAAATTCCGTTCCGTCCACTTCGGCAAGGCTGAATAAGAGTTCTCCGTCGACATACATAACAAAATAGTTACCCATATCCAGTCTTATTCTGCCCATCATAAAGGAGTGTTTCTTGCCGTCGATTAGATTCAATTCCTTTGTATCCAATATGCCGAAACCTGCCCTCTGGAATTCCACAAGACCGTGTTTGAGAACGATATAGTTACCGGGATTGCCCTCAACATACTGATGTGAGTTGTTCTTAGCCGACATACCGATTGTCATATATCCATCGGGAGCAAGATTAAACTGGGCATCAAAACAATAAATAACATTTTCTGAAATGGCTTCAAGTGCGGAAGAACCGCCATAGTTACTTGTAGTGGCGGCAGCAAGAAGTGTCACCGCGTCTTTTGTAACTTCAACACCGCTCCAGTTGCTCGCATCAAAATACTTTGAAAGGTCTGCAAAACCGCGGTTTACCTTTGAAGGATCGGAAAAATATGTGTTGAGAATTTCGCTGTACTGATTGAGTCTTTCTTCAGTAAGACCCTGAGGCTGTTTTTCTATGAGGTACTTGGTAAGGCTCAAATATTTTTTAAACATCTCAAGAGTACCGATTTTGTAGTCACCGGGTTCTGTGCTTACTTTCAGGGTAGAAAGTTTATTTGTCATTGTGTTTATAATATGGGTAGTCGGCGCTACGTCAATAGGCTCATAGATGGCTGTTGAGAAAGAGTAAACCCCTGTTTCCGCCTGCCACTGGTTGCCCATTTCTCTGGAACCGTTTATTGCATATACAGTCCAGAAATATGTCTGCCCTTTTTCAAGATTTTCCATGGGCATGGTGTTGTAACTTACGATTTCATCGTACACACGGTTTGTAAGTTCTCTGTCGGTTGCGATTATAAGTCTGTACTTATTCGAACCGTACGCATTATCCCATACAAATTCTGAATTTTTTGTATTTACGGCAGACTGACCGTTCTTGGGATAAAGCATCTTAAACGGTGCAGTATCTCCATTCAGAACGATATCGTCTTTAAGACCGATTAATTCAATGTCAAAATTAGAATCGTTCAAGATGTTGGGGTTTGCCTTGGCAATTTCGGAATCGCTCTTTAAACGGTAATCCTGATTTGCAGCATCCACGAAAACATCGTTACTTACATCATCATATTTTGTATTATCAATAAATGTACCGAAATGCTTATCTTCGTCACTTATTCCGTAAGAACCGGTATTGATAGCAACATTTCCTATAACCTTTGTGAACTTCTTGGGGTTTACACCCTTTTCGTATTCTATGAGGTCAGGATATCTGCTGAAATAAAGTGCTTTATCATAGATATCAGCAACAGCCTCCTGAGGAGAACCGCCATATACCGCCTGAGTTACAATGTCAGTTGCACGGTAAGGATGAGCATGCATAGTCATTGTTCTGTTGCACTCAACAGTAGTATTGTACTGATGAAGTGTAGCACCTGCACCGTTGGAGTTAAAGTCGGAATGCATACCCTTTATGAGATTGTACTGTGCACTCTGACCGCTCTGGCAGTCGTCCCAGTAAATGGCAATGGTACCTGCTCCTGTCTTTTCGATAGGTGAACAGTCATGGATGTAGTTGTACTGCACCATGGTATCACGGTACACAACATCACCGCCCCAGTAGATGGCACCTGCATCACCTGTTTCTCTCATTACATCATAGATTTCATTATATTCTACAAGAATTGTGTTACCTGCAGGATAAATAGCCTGTTTACGGGCATTGTTGATGTGGTTATTTCGCACTGTCCATCCGCATCCTCTGACCTCAATGGCATCCCACCAGGATTTCTGAGAAACTCCGGAAATGAAGTTATTTTCTACAACACCTTCGCTCTCGGTAAGTGTATCCAGATTACCGCCGGCAAGACATACTGCAGAACAACCGATGTTATAGAATTCGCATCCGCTCACATCGACACGGTATGAAGAATCGTCACGCATGATAAGATTGTGCCAGTGTTTTGAATTTGTTTTGGGTTTTGTACCGCCGGCAGCACTTATTCCGATATATCCTATATCTCTGAATACGCAGTCGATAAAATCCACATTGTCTACTCTGCTCATAATAACCGCATTGCCTCTTGTCTGACTAAAGGTAATACCTCTGAATATCATATTGGAAGCATCGCTTATAAGCAGTATCGGGCTGGGAGTTATGGACATTTCCACAGTAGCATCCTTCAAAGAATACGGAGGATACAGATAGAGTTTCATGTTCTCTCTATCTATATAGTACTCACCGGGAACATCTATTTCTTCCATAAGGTTAATAGCACACCATCTTCTTGACATATAACTGTTTAGGGGGTATGAATGTCCGTCTATAACAGTTATCGTCTTATTTGCAGTGTCAAGTTCTTTTATGCCCATTCTTGTGTACTGGAAGTCGTAGTTAGGCCAAAGTCCGAGCCACCAGTCCTTAGCCTCTGTCCATCGGCTCGGATTTTCTTCAGCATAGTACATTGTCTGGTTATTGAGTGACTTTGGTGAATGTGCATAGTGGTTATCGTTGGGCCAACGCGCCAATTCCTGTTCCTTGTCATTGATGTATATTGCATTATTCTCGTTATTGTATGGCTGTTGTTTAAGACCGTAGGAACTGTTGACAGCAGATGTGTCGAGAATCTGGTCTTTTCGTATTCCCTGCTCAAGAAGGTCTAAAACGATAACATTGTCAACAACGTGGCTATACATTCTTGCACGGATTTTTTCATCGGTAACGGGCTGTGCTTTTGAAACATCCAGTTCTACCGATGCTTTGAAATTTACTTTTTCTCCCTCATAACCCTCATAGTACACTATGGCATCGGGAGTTCCGGAATGTATTGCCGTAAACTCCGCCGAATCCGAAAATCTGTATGTGCCTTCACGGAATACAACGTGTACCTCTTTGCCGGAATTTAGAACTGCCATTTTCTGAGCAGCCTGAATTGTCTTTAAGGGTGCCTCAATACTGCCTACATTGTTGTCGTTGCCCCGGTCTGCGGATACGTATATGTATACAGTATCCGCAGTCTGGGCAGCAAAAGCAGTAAAAGAGGATATAAGCAATATAAATACTATGAGAAGAGATGTAAGTCTTGAAAAAACTTTATTTATGTTACTTGACATAAATAACTCCTCCCATCCTTCCGCCTGTAAAGTGTGTCAGGATACAAGCAAAATCACAAGTGTCGGAATCCCCTGTCATTTCATAACTTGTTATGTCCTCATAGGTTCCTTCGCGGAAACTGAGACCTCTTTCGCCAGACTTGACAAATACCAAGGGATATTTACTTCCGCCAAATGCAAAACCTTTAATCTTCTTTACATCTGCAGCATCGGTATAGTCAATTTCTTCGGGTTTAATGCCGTAAGTGAGTTTTAATCCCTTACTGTTCACGTTGAGAACGGGACCTGCAAAGGATGCCCACGCAACATGCAGAGATTCATCAAAGCCTTTCATCTGGCTGTAGTCAAACGCTATACGAATTACGGTAATTCTGTTCTGAGAATCTGTTCCGTAACGGATTATGTCGCCGGGTTCAAGGTCTTTATAGGTTAAGGGACCGTACTTTGATACATCGGTATCCACAGCAGGGTCGATGGGTAAAAGTGTAACGGAATAATCTTCCTTAACCTTTGTCATTATTACATCTTCGGAAATGGGAACAGTTACTTCCTTGAGACTGTTCTGCATAATTTCATAACCCTTTAATGCAGTAACGGGTTCACCGTCTTCGTCTACTGTGTTTACCACCTTTGTAATAAGTAAACCACGGTTTCTCTTGACAGTTCCGCTTCCCTTAGCATTGGAATATATTACGAGAACTTCGGGAACTGAGTCGTTCTTTATGGTTGAATACGCTTCAACTGTGTATGAAGTACCTGAACTTATCGGATTGTTGATAAGGAATTTCTTTTCGTCATCAAAGTCTTCTTCACTTGTAGGAACAGTAAACATGAGTCTTGTGCTGGAGTTGGTGGCAAAGTAACCGCCAAACGAAGCACCGTCACCGGGTTCATAATACTGGGTGGAAAATGGTTCTACACCATTACCTCTGTCGAACACATCAAGTGCCGGAGATACATGATACCACTCTTTGACACCATCTTCACCATAGGAAGCAGGTGTAGTTATGGAAGTAAGAACGTCCTCATCTGCAGTGTAAAGAACAGCCTTGCCCATAAATGGATCCAGAAGTGCCGCTACGTCAACTTCATCTACTCGTTTTCCGTTAACGGTAATTCTTTCGGGGATATCAAAAACTTTCAGTTCTTTATCTTCTGTGAAAAGTCTTACTGCAAATTCCTGTGAAAAGGCGTCAGCACCATTTTCGGAAGTACCGGTGAAAATGGCAACCTTTCCTGCAGTCTGAGTACCTTTTGAAATCCACACAATACGGTCTGAGGAATTGACATAAACTTTGTATGTCTCCCCTGCCTTGACTTCGGGCTTATTGTTGGATTTGAGATATGTTTCTCCGAATTCATATGTTTTATCTGCAGTTATAAATTCTTCATCGGTATAAGAATCAAGTTCCAGTTCAAGGACAGATGCAGAGCATTTGCGGACTTCAAGATAAGTTTTGCCGTCACTGCTTTCCATAATGCTGAGAACATTTCCTTTTGCAATATCATCTATTGTTATTGACTTTCCGAATTCATCAAATATGCGGACAGTAGCAAAGTCATCTCCCTCTGCCAGAGAAAGTGTTGCATTTCCGTCTTTTAATGACGCAAACTTAAGTTGGTTATAAATAATTTCTGAATCATAGGAGACGTTTGTTACAAGAAAGTCTTTGCAATCTTTAACGATAACTGTATATCTTCCGCTGTCACCCTTTATAAGAGTAACTGTGCCATCTTCCACACAAAGCATATCATCTGTGTAAGAAGATGTGTAAACACCGTTGTATATTACAGTGGAACTTCTGGAAATATTTGCTGTTTTGTCTTTTCCGTTTACAGTATAACGCAGTACACCGTTTTTGAATGTAGTTCCTTCAGTTATTACTTCAGCATCATCGCTTACGCTGATATATGCGCAAACATCTTTGCTATTTGCATCTATACTGTAGTATGCTTCAACTTCTCTGCCTATAAATTCGCAATATGAATAGGAATCTTTGCTGTGATTAAGTTTCTTTCCGCCTACTATCATCTGCTCATTGCCCACGGAAGAAGATTTTGATGTAACGGAAGTAATACCGTTATCTGTCATTCTCCCTTCAATTTTTTCTAACTTAAGGAAGAAATTCATGAAAGTTTCTCCGCCGTCCTTGTACACAAGTTCGCCGTCGTTGATTTCAAGCGCTTTTTTGATTTCCACATCGAAAGCATTTACAAGAAGTTGGACTGCGTTTCTGCTGTTTACAACATCTGTATATGAACTGTTTATCCCGTTTAAAAGTTTGCACTTTGTTGCCACCTGCAAATATCCGTTTGGATATCCGCCCAGAGCCATTGCTATTTCATCGTATCCGAGCATGGATACAACTACTTTTACAGATTCTGAAAAAGCAATCTGAAAATCAGGTGCAAATGTGTTTTCGCCAATTCCTCTCATATATCCTTGAGATACAACTGCATAGATGCCGGGATACTGCGCGTGCGACGCGTCCACATCCTTGAATAATGGAGCATCAGGAAGAACATCGGAAGATGCTTCGGGTCCGAAAACAGAGTCATACCAGGACTCACCCTGAACATCCTGACCGTATAATACCACCTTGGAAATGAGTGTGGCAAATTCACCTCTGGTCATAAGAGAAGCGGGATTGTAATTCTCGGCATCAAGTACACCAAGTCCTATAAGAAGTTCCTCGGCATATGTAAGAGAAACAACCGCATTATCGGATGCTGAGACAAAAGTTATCATTGAAAACAACATAACTACTGCCAAAGCAAATGCTGTAATTCTTTTTTTCATATATTATTCACCTTACCTTTATAACCTATATTGTTATTGTACACTATTTAAAATGTGAAGAGCATTGGAAATGATCTTAGCAGCCTGTGCTCTGGTACAATAATCAGAAGGTTTGAAACTGCCGTCTGTAAATCCGTTTACTACATAAAGTGAAGAAAGATAATTTACACTGTCTTTTGCATAAGATGCAATATCTGCAGCATCTGTAAACAAACTTTCGGGATATCCTTCACTGCTTGCACCTGAAGCACGAACAAGCATAACGCATATATCCTGACGTGTAACATTCTGACCAATGCCGAACTCGGTTTCACTTATTCCGTTTACTATTCCGCTTACTTTTGCAGAAGATACATAATTATAGTACCATGCGTTTTTATCAACGTCGGAGAAATTGCAATCTCCATTGGTAATAGCGATATCATACGCCTCACAAATCATCTTGAGGACTTCTTCTCGTGTTACGGTGTTCTCGGGATAGAAGTTACCATCTGCAGCACCGTTTATTATTCCGAGTTTATTTAAGAATACTATTTCCGCAAAAGCCCAGTGATTTTCGTTAACATCGGGGAATTTGATTTCGGATTTTATCTCTTCTTCCTCGCTCACCGCGGGAACCTGAACGGATGAAGAGAATGAACCGCCTCCGCCTCTCACGGGTGTGCGTTCATCTTCTTCCTCGTCCTCATCTTCTTCGTATTCCTTTGCAAGTTCTTCCTCGAGTTCTTCTATTGTAAGAGTTTTTCCTGCAACAGCCAAATCGTATTCCGACTGCAAATCCGAAGTGAGGTAGTTTCCTGCATCTATACCCGCAGACTCAAGGTTTTCCTTGGTAAGTACATCACTTACATATCCTGTTCCGTTGACAACGGGATATGCAATCGCATTTATAACAATGCTCTCTTTTAATTCTGAGATAAATTCGCTTACTGTATTGAAATCTTTGCCTGTGACATCCGAAAGAACATTAGCCTGACCACTCTCGGTCATGGCGGTTTTGTAAAGTTTATATAAAGTAACTTCGTTTGTATCTATCTTATCTATGCCAAGTTCTTTTTCAAAAGTAAAGTTGGCTTTCTCATCTACTAAATCTACATCTTCGGGTTTAACATTGTAGAATGACAGCACTGCAAGCCTTTCAAGAACTTCTCTGACATCTTCAACTTCTGTTATATCCTCAATCTTTTCTTCTTCGGCAGCACCGGATATTACCTTAGAGAGTGCGGCCTTGTCTGCCTTGGAGGAATTGGAATCCAGAAGTCCCAGCACACTTAGATATGTAGTATTTAATCCGTCTTCTATTTCCTCTGTTGTTCCGTTTGCAAATGTGTCTATTATAATGTTAAGGTCTCCCGTAATATCAAGGTTTATGGGTTGCGCCTTGACAGAGCCGTCCTTTGCCACTGCAACTACATTGTAGTCGCCGGGTTTTATATCTATTCCGGTTATAGCAGAAACCTTTACGGTTTGCTCGGCACCCGAGGTTGTAACAGGAGTAAGAGTAAATACATCATCTACCACGCTTAATCTGTTTTTATTGGTTATTAACCATTCGAACGCTTCGGTATTATCTTCAAGTGTTGCTTTAACTTCAATGTAATTTACAAGTCCGGTGGAAACTTTGTCAGATGTCCAAGTTTCATCGGAATTCAATTTTGCCTGCATTGAAATGTTTCCCGAATCCGCATAATAATACG
>JAZNJU010000191.1:0-18361 GCA_045578205.1 Clostridia bacterium
ATTGCGAGATGCGTAACTTGTTCCGACGAGGATGCAGTCGGCTCGAAAGCAAGTTATTCGCCCAAGGGCTCATAACCCTACAAGGCGGGTGAACCAAATTTCGTCTCTCGCACAACAAAAAATGTCTTGGACAAAAGTCCAAGACATTTTTTTGGGTGCAGGGGCCGGTATGAGGCGACGACCTCCGGGTTATGAGCTTTGCGAGCCTTGTCCCGTTTTGGTCTGTTTGAGTCCAAAAAATCCTGTTATAACGCACTATTTACGCGACTTTTAAAATCCTCATCTGCGAAAGTCCCATAAACAAAAGACATCATTTTGGGGTACAATTGTCGTATGAATTGTCGTATTAACAATTTTTAATATGTTTGCTTCCATTACTACATCACTAATCAAATATACCTTTGCCAATGCAACATTTTTTAATACTTTTCATCCATTTGCCAAAAAACACATCTTGATTTCACTCAAAATGTGTTTTCAAATTCTACATTAATTTTTAAAAGTTACGCATACTCATATTTAAACACCTTTTAACTATGTTAATTAATTATAAACGGTCACAAACGCACCTATAACAAGCCGTATCGCATTTTATTCTGTTTAAGGTTAAATTACCTTCCAAAGATTATTAAAGGTCACAAAAGGTAAATTTTGATTAAGTACATACCCCCGGTATTTATGCGGGTTCCTTCGATTAGTTAAAAAACTAATTTTCTTAAAATTTTTCAGAAGAACAGCTGACAACTACTAAAACAGGCGATATAATAACATCGTCATTCATACTGATACATTTGTCTTTAGTGGTGTTCACATAGAATCATCCTTTCTGTTGTAATAACAAGATGACTATAGGGGGTACTTCTTTGGTAAGATTGCCCGCTTATAGAAAAACAGCGACTTTGATTTGTACGTCAAAGTCGCTGTTTTCGTTACATAAATCTTTAACAAAATGAGTGCGTTTAAATTTCCACTTCCATGCCATCATTTTCAACAGATTTTAATGCCGCATCACGCATTTTCATAATTCTTAATGTTTCAGCACCATCAAAAGGCACTACTCCTGTCTTAAAGAACTCTAAGATTTCTGCCATAAGAGTTGCAAAGAAGTCTGAAGAAAGCTCCTTGTATTCGGTCTTTCCCTCCTTGTCACAAACACTTATGGTGTAAGAGCTGTCCGGAGTATATACAAAGGATGCACGCATACCGTCCGCAAATGTAAGGTTTGATATAACCTGTCTTCCCTGAACAGTAGATTTTACTGACTTGGGTTCAGATTTAACAAGTGTTGCTATGATTTCAAGGATATGAACGATATAGTTACCAAGATTTGAACCGCCGCCTGTTACTATAAGTCCGCCTGTGCAGTCGACATCCTTATACTCATCAGCATAGCGAAGAGCAGATGTAGAGAAGAACTTTGTGCCGTATTTTTCCGCCTCATCAAATATAGCCCTTGCGGTAGCATAATCAGGTGCAAAAGTCTTGTCTATGTAGGTGTTTTTTCCATGCTTAAGTACCGCTTTGGCATACTCAAGATGTTTTTCGGGGTTATCGGGAGAAAGTACAACTATGTAATCACTCTTTTCGCAAAGTTCGTCTATTGTCTCACACTTCTGTGCTCCTGTAACTTTGCACCACTGGTCAGTATTTCTTCCGTCTACGGGAGAAACATATTCCTCCGCCCATGCATACGCAATCTCAAACTCATCTCCTGTTTTTTTGCATACATCCGCAATAAAACCCGGATAGCTGTTTGCATGCCATTCGCTGATATAATAATCTACAAATCCTATTTTTTTCATAAAATCCAATTCCTTTCGTGACTTTTTAATATTGTCCTTGTTTATTTACCTATTTTGGAAATAAGAAAGTCCATTGCCTTTCCGATATCTGCCGCAGGGTCTTCCCCAACTTCTCTCTCTATGGTTAAAAATCCACGGTATCCGATTTCGTCGAGAGCCTTTAAGTAATTATCAAAATCTACATTTCCTTCGCCAAGTGGAAGCTCTATGTATGCATCACCCTGATTTGCTTCTTCATCGATTATTCTGTAAATAATCTCGGGATTGCTCTCACGGAGCTTTTTGCCATCCTTTGCGTGAGTGTGCACAATATAATCCTTTAAGGTATGTACACCTTTTACAGGGTCATCGCCCGTTACCATAACAAAGTTTGCGGGGTCGAAGTTTACCGCAACACCCTTGGAGCCTAAATCATCAAGAAACATTTTGAGTGTAGTTGCAATTTCAGGTCCCGTTTCAATGGCAAAGTGAGCATCCATTTCATCGGCATAGCGTGAAAGCTCAAAGCACGCCTCCTGCATGATTTTATACCGCTCATGGTTTTTATCATTTGGAACAACACCTATATGTGTTGTAACTATATTTGTTTCAAGCGCTTTTGCCAAATCGAGTATTCTTTTTGACTTCTCGATAAGTTCGGCATTAAGTTCACGGTTGCCAAAGCCTCTGCCCAAATCTCCGCAAAGTGCCGAGAAAACAAGACCGTTTGACTTAACCATATCAAGAATTTCTTTTCTTTTGGTTGAGGTCATATTTTCGGGGGCAAACTCTCCGGACGTTGCATACATCTGAAGTCCTTTTGCACCCATTTGAGAAGCTTTTTGTATGGCATCCTTAGCGTCCATACGAAAAGAATCCAGCATTACGCCTATTGGAAATTTATACATATATTTTCCTCCTGTATCAGAGTTTGCTTTTTATTATCTCATCTGCTTTTACAGCCCATTTAAAACTTTCAAAAACATCATCTATTGTGGGTGAGCCTTCGGTTTTGCCCTCTATCATATCAATAAGTTCCTGAAGCTGATCGCCCGTAGGCTTTCTTTTGCAATTTACATTTATAGTCTCGTATGTTTTTTCGGGATACTTATAATATTCAATAAGGTCTCCTTCTTCCTGATTGGAAACACGGGACATCTGATAAACAATTCTTATTCTGCCCTTTGGCCCCACAAATTCCTTAAGATTGTCAGATGCCATAGTATTACTCCATCCTGCCTCATAGTAAGCAACAGAACCGTCTGTAAGGCGAGCAGTCATAAGACCGTAGTTGTATCTTCCGTCGGGAACATCGGGTTCTGTTCTGAGACCTATACCGGAAACTTCTTTCAGCTCGGCACCCGTAAACCAACGCATAACATCTATATAGTGTACACCGCAATCGAGTATCGGCGAGGTTTCGCATATGAGGTTTAAGTACTTTTGCCAGTCCATTGTGTGATGGTTTTGTGCCATACGCATAACTATGGGACTGCCTATAAGTCCGTCTTGTATCATTTTGGCAACCTTCATATATGTTTTGTTATGACGAAGAATATAGCCTACAAGCACCTTGCATTCGGGATGTGCTTTTATAAGCTCTACAATCTCCCTGCCCTTTTCGATGTCCTCCGCTATGGGCTTTTCACAGATAACATGCTTGGAATTTGCAATGCATTCTTTGAGTATAGGAAGGTGAGTTGAAGGATAGGTAGATATAATCACTATATCTACCTTATCCATAGCTACAACCTTTTTATAGTCTGTTTCATATACATTTGCATGATACCTGCTTGCGAAAGCCTTAGCACGCTCTATATTCGTGTCGCAAACACATTCTAATGTAACATTCTCTTTTTCGCATATATCGTCAAGATGTGCTGCTCCCATACTTCCGCATCCGATAAGTGCTACTGAGTATTTTTTAGATGACATTAGTTGTTCCTTCTTCTTATAGTGTAATTTCCTTATGCTCCTCTGCAGAACGGTAAATTGCATCCATCATCTTAGCTGTTATAATGTTTGTATCAATGTGTGAGGGAAGTTTTTCACCGGATTCTATACAATTTATAAAACTGTCGATTTCATTCTGGAACATATTGGGGATTTCAAAATCAAAGGTGGTTGCTGTAATCATACCGTTTTTGGTTGAGTAGAATGTAAAGTCCGCACCATACTGCAGACGCACACCACCCTTTGTACCGATAAAGTCTATGTACATTTCATTCACACCTATGTTCTGAGCCCATGCACCATTGAAGGTAATAACAGGACCCTCGGTACGAACCATACCTGTAACGCCTTCCTCTACATTGTAGATACCATCCTTAACAGGAGGTCCTGCCCACATATCCTTGAACACATAACCATCGATGGGAGAGCCTAATTTGGAGAAGGTTTCACCTGTAGCAGAAAGCGGCTTTGGATCACCGCAGCAGTACATAACGATATCAAAGAAGTGTACACCCCAGTCAATCATAACACCGCCGCCTGCAATTTCCTTGGTTGTAAATGCACCGCCGAGGCCGGGGATACTTCTCTGACATCTGAAGCTTACATACACCTGATAAACCTCACCAAGCTCACCCTGATCTATAAGTTCCTTTAATTTATTTACACCATTATTAAAACGGTTGCAAACACCTATGTTTAACACCTTGCCCGATTCATGCTGAGCCTTCTGCATTTCGAGAGCTTCGGAATATACTCTTGCCGCAGGCTTTTCGCACAATACATTTTTGCCTGCCTTGAGTGCTGCAATGGCAATCTCGGAATGAGCCTTATTTGGTGTGCAGACTGAAACTGCAACAATTTCGGGGTCATTTATAACCTCGTTATAATCCGTAACAGCGATACCGCATCCGTATTTTTCTACTGCTGCCTGCGCACGCTCGGGAATGATATCGCAAAAATACTTTATTTCCGCCTTTTCGTTTGCCATGTATGCCGGAATGTGTGCATTATTTGCTATTGTACCGCAACCTATAATACCAATTTTCATTTAAAATTCCTCCTTGAATCTTATTTTGTACTTAAAACATATCAAAAACCATCAAACCGCACAAGATTAATACCTGTCATTTATGGGTACAAAATTTGCTATAGTTTTTGTTTTGTACTCCGTAGGTGTCATAGACATATGCTGTTTGAACACTCTGCGGAAGGTATGCGGACACGAAAAATTAAGTGTCTCTGCAATCTGCTCCACCGTAAGCTCACTTGTCCGCAGAAGCTCCGAGGCATAGGCTATTTTCTTTTTTGTAATATACTCCTTTAATGTTATGCCCATTTTTTCTCGGAAAATATGCGAAAGATAGTATTCGCTGTATGAAAGTGCCTTGGCAACCTCACCTAAATTTGTAATCTGCAAATATTCACGGTCAACAAACCTTAGCGTCTTGTACATAGCATAGTTTCCTGATTTTTTGCTGTGATTGATGTTATACACATAATTCTTATCCGAAAGAATTCGTGCCATTGTAATCAAAATCTGGGATATGTACTGATTTATCATGTCCAGGCTATAATCATCGTAGTTGTAGAATTCACGAATAAGAAATTCCGAAAGGGTTTTTACCGTACCGTTATCACTTACAGAAAAATACTCCTTGCTGCCACAGGCATCATAAAAGGTCTTTACGGCTTTGTTGCCGAGGTCGGGGATAAATCCAATGCATATGTAACGGAAATTGCGGTCACATGGCACTTCTATTTTGTGAGGAAGCCCGTTTTTTATAAAGTGTATTTGTCCTGCTTGGATTTTTATACGCTCTTCTCCTGATATAAAATCCGCACTGCCTGATATGGCATAGGTAATTTCATCGCACCACTGAGTATGGAGACTTATTTCACCTCCACGTATAACAGAAAGCTCCGACACCTGATAAAGCTCACCTATGTCTATTTTCATCTGTCCGTTTAGAAACATATTATCAAATTCGAAAAGGCGGTCGCCGTATTCCATTTTTATCACTCCGCTTATTACATTACTGTAAATATGTCATTAAGGTGCCATAGCCTTTCTCTCAATTCGCTTTCGGTGTTCTCTCTTCTCCAGCATTTAGAGAAATGTTCAAACCACAGTTGAACATCGTTGTAGAGTTTTGCTTTATCCTGATAGCCCTCAACACCTGCTACCTTAAGGAAGAACTTACACGAAAGTGCAACACCCTCTGCAGATTTAATAAGGTCATCATATATATCTGCCTTTTCAGGTACCTGCATTTGTATTTCGCTTAGGCTGTCTATAATCTCACCGCATCGTGCTATCGTTTTTACAGCACCGTCAAAATCGGTGAATGGCTTATCGTAGTCGACTATGAGTATCTTGTCACCCTTATCATACTTAACCTGAGAATACCACAATTTAAGGCAATTCATAGGAGCAGTATCAACACCCGCACTGAGCTCGTACATAAAGCCGACAACACTTAAAGACTTGTCTCCATAGAAGTTTATGTTAATCTTGTTTTCAAGTTCCTTATCCACAGGTGTATGTACATTCCATGATTTTGCTGCACCAAGAACTATGCCGTACATATTGTCATTCATAGTACAGTAGTCTCCGGGGCACCAAACAGTATTTAAGACACCCAAAGCACCGTTTTCATAGCCGCACTCAACCATCTTTTTGATATTGGCGGTGGTTCTGTCCACCTGGTCAACCATCTTACCGTAGGTTGTTGCAGCAGTACATACCATCTGATTGAGACCTTTTTCTTTCAGAGATACTATGCCTGCCAGATTGGGATTAGTCTCATAGGACCAGTTGAGCATCATAACATCCTTTGGTATTTGCGGCAGAAGTTCCTCATGCTGCAGGACAATATCTGCCCACATCATAACCTCTTTGCCTCTGGACTTGACATAGTTTATAATCTTGCTTGCAAACTCCCAATAAAGCTCACCCGCATCTCTGTCCTTATTCTTTCCCTTAGCCACATCAAAGGTTTCATCACAGCAGATGTTGAACTTATTGGAACGGAAAAGAGGAATATACTGGTCTATAACACTCTTTATAAGCTCAAAGCTTTCGGGATTCACCGCGTCTATAGTGTTGTGTGAACCGCTTCTTGTCTTGGTAAATTTGTGATAACTCGGCTCAATATCCATCTCGTTTAAGTGAACATACTGGGGACTGTTGAGGATTTCTCTCAAGTGACCAAAGGTTGCGATGGACGGTACAAACTCAATGAAGTTGTCATAGCAATAATCATCAAGCTCCATAACCTGGTCTGCAGTAAGATAACCAAGATTGGAAATTACGCCTCTGTACTCTGCAAAGTCAAATGCATGCTCAATATAAATTTCAAAGTGATTTACCTTGTAGTACGCAAGATCGTCTATAAGATGCTTCAGGCTTTCCATCTTAGGCACGCATCCGCGTGTTATGTCGTAGTAAAGACCTCTTGTAGCAAAGTCGGGCCTATCTGTTATATCCATACAGGGAATCCTTGCTCCGAATTCATTTACAAGCTGTCTTAATGTCTGTATACCATAGAAGGCGCCTCTGTCGGAATCGCCCTTTATTGATATGCTGTTTTCAGAGACAACAAACTCATATCCTTCGCTATCTCCCTCGCCGACAGTAATTATAACGGGTTTTACTTCAAGAGGTCTTTCCAGAAACTTAGTTATTGTAACATGAGTTTTTGTGATTTTTTCAATATCTCTGCCAAGAGTTCTTGCCGCCTTTACAAGTCTTGCATCACAATCTACAGAAAGTGTTACGGAGGCATTTCTCAAAAGAAAGCTTCCTTCATTTTCTTTTATACTTTGCGGTACGGGTAAAATATTCATATAGAACACTCCTTTAATTTTTTAAAATAAAACTCCATTATGTTTTGTCGGTATGCCCTCGCGATACAAATGCGCATCCGATGATAAAGTCAGCACCTTAGGTATTGCATAACCATTTTTCTCCTTAAACTCTATTACCGTCAATCCTGTATGACACAAATCAAAATGATTTGCAAAGATTGGATAAGGTATATCAAGGATAACGCTTAAAAATGCAATACCAAACCCCTCATGAGCAAATAGGGCAACCCTTTCGTCGTTTGGTTTTGCAACTTTATACTTACCTGTGTTTCTTATGTGCTCATATCCCAATGATTTAAAAAAATCAAATGATTCGTTATAAATTCTTTCTATACCACTCTTATGCGCCGTCATCTCAGGATGCTCATACCAATTATAACCCAACGAAATTATGGATTCATCTGCAAAACGCCGTTTTGTTTCATGGTCTTGATAAAGCCATATTAGTTTACCGTCTCTTTCCACAGTAAACTCATACCACGCGTGGCTCTCGCTGGTAAAATCTAAAAGCACCATATCCTTTTTTAACAAATCGCATGTTGGTTTGGCAGTTTGAATTGCACGGTTTGATGTAGATGAGTATATTTTATCAACACCGTAAAGTGCAAGACGCTTTGCTATTGCCTCTGACTGCTTTTCACCAAGTATAGTCAATGAATCAGGGTCATATATTGGGTCTCCGTGTCTTATGTAAAAAAATAGCATATAGTCATCTCCATAATTTTAAGGGGTTTAAATGCCAATTACTACAATTTCAGGGGTTACAAACAGTAATTGCAACCCCTGAATTTTTTATAGTATTATTCGTTTATAACAATCATACGTCTCGGAACACCATAACCTGTAACTATGAAAACTCGCGAGCAATCGCTTCCTACATCGAGGAATGCCTTTACATCTGCTGCGGAGCCTTTGGAAGCAGTTATGTTCCTGCCGCCAACCTTCATTGTAACCATGGTTGAGGTGAAGTCACCAATTCTATGATACTCCTCTACAAAATTCAAATTAGCAGGATCGAATTCTTCGTTTACTATATCCTGAGTTGTAATCCTTATGTATCCGTCGTGCTTGGAGTAAACATAACCGTAGATACATCTGTATTCACCAAGGTTAACTCTTCTGCCGATATTCTGCGGCGCATCGTCAAATATTGCAATCGGGTTTTCCATGTAGCCCTTGAAAGGCGATTCAAATACAAAGTCACCTTTGGCACCTGCAATGCTTCCCGAAACGGTAGAATTCTTCCAATACGGATTCTTGGCACTGTAGTCAAAGAGTATTTCTACCTTTTCCAGAGTGTCCTTTTCGCCGCTCATAGCGCATCTTATTATATCACCGGGTTCTACAGCATGTTCTATGAGGTTGCCGGATTCATCCTTGGATTTAAGCGGGTCGGATGCTATATCTATAGCAGTACATTCTTCTCCCTTGGAATTTTTCTTGTCAAAAGGAGCGTAGTATTTTACCGCAGTTCCATCTTTAATACCCTCTATTACCTTTACAAATTCATCATTTTCATTTGTACTCATAGCAACCTTTGTTACAACCAGAGGATATGTATATTGGTCAATTATTGTACTGTTGTCGGGTGCATATGCTATAAGGTAATCCGCATGAGGCGAATCGGGATGCATTGAATATGCTGAGAATATAAACTCCAGACCATTGTTCAGGGAAGAATAACTAACCACTTTATATTCATCGTCGTCTGCTTCGTCTCTGGGTACAATAAGTATCTTGGAATTGGCATTAAGGTGTACTTTGGCACCGATAAAGTTTCCTATTGTCATGTGCTCGTACATCTTGTAGTAATATAAAGAATTCGGATCATCATTTGTTTCGAATATCTTGTATATACCTGTTGCTTTTACAGAAGGGTCAAGAGGTAACTCTATTCTTGTGATTTCGTCATCTGCATTTACAAGAAAACCGATAAGACCTTTGGGGTAATCCCCCTCTAAGTATGCTCTCACTTCTGTTGCAGACTTCTTATCCCTGCTGCCGTACTCGTCTATAAGCACAACATTTCCGGCAAGCTTCTTTATTGCTATTTGATTGTCACCAAAGTTAAACAGCTTTACAGACGGATTTTCAAATCCGGATACTGCTGTACCGACTTTAATAAGATGTGCTTTGCTGCACTGCCACTCGGCACTGCTTTCAAACCACGCAAGCTTACCGAATGCGTCGAAGAAGAAGTTACCCGAAGAACCAACCTCTACCTTGGGAGCCTGTGCTGCCTTTGCAAATGAAGGTGAAAGCGTGTATTCGGTGCCCTCTATTTCTATTTTGTCACCATCTGTTATTGCAAGGACTTCACCTGTTACAGAAGCATCGCTCAATATGATGTCTGCACCCTTACTGCTCTTTGCTACGCTTAATACACTGCCAATCTTGATATCTCCAAATGTGAGAGCCTTTCCGTCCTTGTCTCTTACAGAGCATCTGAAATCATCGCTAAGTTCAAGACGCACATCGTCGGTAACGGAGCTGCTGTCAGATGCCTTGTTGTATATTACCATATTCTCCGAATCTATGCTGCTCACCACAAAGGATATGTATTCATTTATAACTATAACCTTGCCTTCGCTGTTTTCTATGACTGTTACAGTTCCGCTCTCAGGTCTTAGTATGTCCCAGTCATATGACTTCTGTGCAATACCGTTATATATAATGCTTGTATTTCTGTCTACAGTGACTTTCTTAACTCTGCTGTTTGAGTCTTCATAACTGAAGTAACCATTGCCGGAGCCTATTATATCGTCTGCATCTATGGTGATAACATCGCCTTCGTCTGACGGTGTAAGATGGATTACTGTCTTTTTGGTGCTGCGTTTCGGCATTTTGTAGTATGCTGTTACCTCTCTGCCGATATAGTTTCTTAAGTGTCTTGCATTTTCATCAAAAGTGAGTTCTACGCCATCTATTAAGGTATATCCCGGGGCGGTGTTATTAACCGTTTTGAGGCTTGTAATGTCATTTTCGGTCATAACGCCTTCTACTTTGTATATACCCATTATTTCTGACAAGACTGTCTCGCCCTCTACCGATTTGTACTCTTCGTTTGTACCATAGGCAACTACCTTAAGTACATCAACATTTATAGTGTTGTATATGAGCCTTGCCATGTCATCAAAAGTAATAAAATCAGTTTGTGCCAGAGAAAGTCCGCTTGTAATCTTGAGTTTTCTTGCAACTTCCATATATCCCGTAGGATATCCGCCCGAATGCTTGGCGGTAACATCATAGCCTGCGAGTCTTACAAGTGTCTTAACGCAGTCCTGATATGTTATGGGTTCATCCGGTGCAAAAGTCTTATCACTGGTGCCCGACATAAGTCCCCAGTCTGTTACAAGGTTTATTGCAGTTGAATTGGGGTTTTCTGCCAATACATCGATGTATTTAGCGGAGTCCTCATATATTATAGGCTGTTCTTCTTTCGCTTCGCCAAGATATTTGTCATCCCACGAAACTCCGCTTTCAGCTACATCGGAATCCCCCAGAATAGACGCAAGGATTGCTGCAAACTCACCGCGTGTCACAACAGCATCTGTGCCAAGGTACTCTTCAAATTCAGACATGATACCAAGTGCAATAACAGTGTCTGTGTAATAGGTGTCTTCTTCTGTTGCAGCTTCTTCACCGGCATATGCGTTTGTAATCATCATACCCGACAGGAGTGTTATCGCGAGTAATAGAGCTATCAATTTTTTCATTTGCTTTTTCCTCCTATCATCATTCTGTAAACCATAACTGCTGCTTCTGCTCTTGTGCAGGATTTAGCAGGTTTGAACGAACCGTCTTCAAAGCCTGTTATTATGCCTTTTGATAAAAGATGTTTTACACCTTCCAGTGCATATGCAGATATTTCGCCTTCATCCGTAACAGATGTTGGCATGGCAGTTTCATCATATTTTTCGCCAAGAAGCCTGTAGAGCATAAGTGCTACATCCTGCCTTGTTATGTATTCACCGACACCGAATGTGCCGTCGGGTTTTCCGGATACTATGCCGTTTGATTTTGCAATATCCAGATAACTTCTGTACCAGGCATCAGTATCTGCATCGGTAAATGTTTCAACTTCCAAATTGAGTTTCAGGTTCTTTGCAAGAACCAGCATCTTTACAAACTGTTCTCTTGTTACATAGTCATTGGGGCTGAATGTCCTGTCAGCAACTCCGTTTACAATACCATTGTTATTCAGATATATTATGGCATTTACAGCCCATACTGAAGTCTCAATATCATCGAAGGGAATGGGTGGTTCTTCATTTTCAATTTCGTCTTCCTTACTGTTTGAACCGCCGGACACAGAAATCGATGTTGAACTGCCTCTGTTTGAGTAATCTTCTTCATCATCGTCTTCATCTTCGGAGGGCACAAGTGTGTCTATAACACCCTGAAGAGTCTTTTTATCTTTTGCCTTGGCATCTGCAATGAGGCTGTCTGCATCGGAAATATCGTCATCGTCTGTAAGAGCAAGGTATTTTGTTATGTCAAGGCCTATGACACCTGAACAATCCTTAAGGATAGCGCCTACATGTCCGGTGCCGCCCTGCTTATTTTTGTTAATACCGTTTAATACACAAAGGAAAGCAAAGTTGTCTCTTATATCCTCTGCAGAGGTATAGTCGTTCTTGGCAAATATGCCGTCTACAACTGCAGTTACACCCTCGGCTGTAATTGCATCTGTGTATAAAGCATAGGGTTTGGCATAATCGCCGCCATCCAGCATAAGTAAGTCGTTGTATTTAAAGGTGTTACCCTCTCCCATAACAAGACTCTTAATATCCTTGTTGAAGCATTCAACCACAGACATATCCTGTATCACTTTTCTTATCTCGGATAAAGTAAGGTCCGCTTCGCTTGCATTAATAGCATTATATGCAAGACTTGCAAGTCCTATGGTATCCTCGCCAAGTACAGTATAGGTTTCAAAGTCAAGCTCCAGTATATCCTCGTTTGCACTCATAATCTCCTGAAGCTTTTGGGCAGAAACCAGAACTTCGGGATTATTGATATCTTCCACAATCTTGTTTATGAGTGTTGACGGGATGTGGGGGAAGCTATCCTCCGCTGTTCCGTCTGCAGATGACACATACACCTTGCATTCACCCTTTGTAAGTCCCATGGAAGCCTCATTTAATTTGAAGGTGAATGTAAAGTCACCATTGGAGTTTGCGGTAGTCTGTGCCTGCTTTTGCACCGCAGAACTTGAAACACCGACTGCGGAATAGGTAATATCTCCCTTGTCCTTACCGGGGTTAAACACAAGGAGTGATACCCTCTTGGAACTTCCCGTGTTGCCTGTTACGGTAACAACGCCTGTTTCCATATCCTTGTCTACCTCAATGGTTATAGCCGACGTCGGCGCAGCATAAGCACTCATAGTAAGGATAAGAAGAATAAGGAGTATACTTATTACGGATTTGATTTTATTCATCAGTATTTACACCATCCTTTGCTGATTTGAATGAGATATATGAGTTGGCGGATTCGCAGTTTATACCAAAATAGCCCTCACCGGTAACCGCCTCTGCCATATTGGTGTCTGTGCCTTCAAACAACACCTCACCATCTATAACAAGTTTGACATGAACACCGTCCTCTGCATCAAGCACACTAAATTCCATATCGTACCATTTGTCCGGCTCCAGGGGATTGGGTATGGTATCCAGGAACAATGTTTTCTCCGCTTTCTCACTTTTTCTCTGGAATTCTATTACATCATCCTTCAGTACAAAGCCGTAATAATCATCATTGTATATTGCCGGATTTGACTGTCTTAATGTTACGAGTATCCATCCGCCTGCCGCATCATACTTCATCTTAGTCTTTAATACAGAAGAATTTGTCATATTAAACGATGTTCTTATAACGGCTGCCTTGGGACCGAGTGTTATAACACCGTCCTCTACCGGCGGCTGGTTAACCCACAATGCGGGGAACTTAACCATGTCGCCCATATCTCTTACCCAGAGGCTCTCTGTATCCTGGTGATTCTTTGCATCTGCAAACAGTTCATCAAGTTGAGTTGTGAGACTGTCTATGGTGCCCTGTGTTTTTTTGTTTGCCTTTGCCACACCCTCTGCCTGCTTTATGACTATGCCAAGCTTTTCCGCATATTCCTTGTCGAAGCTTCCCGGTCCTTCTATACTTTGTACATAGTTATACATTTCCTTGGCTTCGGCAAGCGATTGATCGAAGGATTTCATACTAACCGTATCGTATTGCGCAGTTCTGAAAACATAGGGGAATTTGGATTTTACAGCAAGTGTTCCCTGTGTATGCATACCCTGCATGTGACCTTCTACTGTCCAATACAAAATTCTGTTTCCTGTAGGCAGGTCATTAATCATGACACCATTTTCGGGGGTATTCTTCTCGAATATGACATTTTGCATTTTATAGTCTGTTGCAATCTTAATTGTATAGTAATCTACACCGTCTATTCTGTCCCAAGTGAAGAATTCGTCTTTGTTTGTAACGTCAGTCTGACCGTTTCTGGGGTAATAGAGCTTTATGGTATCCTCTGTTGCGGGGCTTGAAATCGGGCGTCCGACTTCTTCCATTATACCCGTTACCTCTTTAAGCCATGGATACTCGTCGAGAACAGGACTGCCCTCGGGTATCTTGTAATTGTGGTTATCGGGGTCTTCAAAGGGCAGGCTCTCCACAGCAAAGTTGTTTTCTACAGTTGAAAACTCCCTGAACTTGGATTCGAATGTATAGTAAGCATCTCCCTCCTGCATATTCACAAAGAGATTGTCCCTTACAATATTGCCCTTTGGTGTACCAAAGGTAGGAGTCATAGTGTCTGCAAGTCCGGGATATCTTTCAAGATATATGGGATTGCGTCCGTACTGCATATAGTCTTCGTATGTAAGACCGCCGGGTTTGGCATAACCCTCCTGCCATCCACCCGTGTATCCTCTGTCGTCCATCCAGAGACCATGGTGGAGGTCTATAAAGAGATTGTTCCACACAGTGTTGTCCTGTCCGCCGCCTATCTGCAGGGCTTCGCCAGAATTCTTACCGATATTGTGGTGAGCAAACACACCCTGCTGAAGGTCGTCTATGTATAAACACTTGGTTCCTATTGACTGCATTCTGAAGTATGACTGTACATCGTGAATATAGTTGTATGCAACATGGCTTCCGCGCTTTGCAGACCTTCCTCCGGTATAAATAGCAGCACCGTCGGAACCGTGATTCATAACATTATATATCTCATTGTATCTTATCATCTGGTCATTACCATAGTGCAGGATGGCTACATAAGGACAGTTATGAATGGTATTGTATTCTGCATAATTCTCAACACCCTCCAACTGTATGGGCGGAGAGTAGCTTCTGGCTATAGTACCGTTTGTATAAAGTTCGTTCTGAATTATTTTCATTCCGCCGCGCTCTAATGTATCGTAGTTACCTGCAAATACATCAATTCCGCTGGCACCGGTGTATTTTACAACGCAGTTGTATACAGTACAATCCTGACCGCCTTTAATGTAGACACCATTTATTCCTATGTTTGCAATCTCACAATTTTGTATATTGATGTTGTTGCAATCCATAAGTTGTATACCCATATGACGGCAATTTTTAAAGGTGATACCGTCAAATGTTATATGGCTTGCATTTGTCATATCTAAAAAAGGATTCTTTAAAATAGCAATCTCTATATCGGCATCTTTTAAATTGTAGGGCGGATAGTAGTAGAGCTTCATACTGCTTCTGTCTACAAAGTACTCTCCGGGGACATCCAGTTCCTCTATGAGGTTTTCTATATACCACCATCTGTCCTTATCGGCACCGTAACCGTTGGGCGTGGTTGTAAGAGAACCCTTCTTGGTATCAACAGAGATGAGTCCTGATTTCTCATACATAAATACATAGTAGAAAAAGCCGCTTACTACTGCGTCTGTGGCAGTTGTCCACCTTTCACCGGGAGCATCGCCATAGGAGATTTCCATGTTTTTGCCCGCATTACCTCTGGCATACACGGTTTCTATGGTTTTATAGCCTTCGTTGGGATATCTTGCAAGGGTCTGATAATCATCATTTACATACAGTCTGGCGTCATCTCTAAACTGGCTATCGTATGTCATACCTGTCCTATATGCTTCTACGGAGGTGATACCATACTTTTTAAGGTCAAGCTCGCCCACCTCGCCATGTGCGCTTTCGGGTATTTTTGCCAGCACATCGGGGTTTGTAACCTCGGAAAAGTCCTTGGGGTCGAGTTTAACAGATCCAAGGATGGTAACCTTTTCGCCATTGTAGGCTCTGTACACTATAGGTGCCTCGGCAGTACCCGAGTCGCTTTCGGTAAATGAAACACCGCTCGTGACTCTGTATTCACCTCCGCGGATGTTTACAATGATTTTCTTGTTCTGCGTGTTCTTTATTTCCAGTACTTTTTTTCGAGCACCTTCCATAGTGGCAAGCGGATGCTGCATGCTACCATCATTGCCGTCGTTACCGTCCGGGGCAACGAAGATTTCTATACTGTCCTGCTCTGTTTCCGCTGCCACAGCAAGCACAGGCTGGAATGTCATAAGCGCAAGAGCAAAGACAAGTATGTACGAAATGATGCTTTTCTTCATAAACTATAACCTCCTTGATGTTTTTTTAGTATATTAATCAATTTTGGGGTATATATAACGGCTTTAAATCCGAATCCCAGAGGAAGGTTTCTATTCTCCAGGTGCTTTCGGCATCATCGGGAACGGTGATGGAAACTGTCTGCTCCCTGTTTTCCGCAAAGTCGGAATCGAACCTCTGTGCAAGCTCCAGTCTGTTTTGCGGGGATTTTATCGCTACGAAAAGGTCTGCGGGATTAAAATAGCCTACAGAAAATCCGAGTTTGTCTGACTTTGGCATCGCAGTACCAATATTTTGTCTGGAATCGTTGTACGCCTGTACAGTTACATAATAGTCCGAGGCTGTGCCAAGACCTTCTATGAGAATACTGTTGTCCGTTGTGACGATGTTTTTGACCGGGTAGTCCATAGAGGGATTGGTGCTTACTCTTACTCTGTAGTAATCTGCGTTGAAGCCTCTGTTCCATGCGAGGGCAAAAGAGTTTTCTTTGAGATTGCCTCCGGTTAGCATAACAAGACCATCTGCTTTTGTTACTTTAAGACCATCTTCAAAACTTGAAACATCGCTAAGTCCCGTATCTAATGTGGAAATATCCTTTAAACCGGGTATGGCTGTAAGTATGGCATCGCCATTGGATATCGTATAATCCTGATTTTGCGGAGATGCAAAGTTAACATTATCCGATGCAATGTTATTTTCTATAGTGCTGTAATTTTTAAATGCATTTTTGATTTCCTCCTGCAATGCAGGGTTATCGACTGCAGAATCCACAAAGGTATATGACGGCTCTAAGAAAATGTTGCCCGAGTTTGCAATAAGGTTATCTTTAATAATGTTATTCTCGGGCTTGCCCATGTCCGTGCCCGCCTTAATGGTTCCGTCAGAATTAAAAACATCTGCTATTGCGGGGTACCTCTCGGTATAGAGATCGTATGCTCCTTGTGTAAATAGTCTGTCGTAGGCTTTGTTGTATAAATTGCCGCCTTCTTCGACTTCGTATCTCTGATAGATGCCCTCCATGGCGCGCACGTGCAAATCTATGGCATAATTAACATTATAGAAGATATTATTTTCTACACGGTTGTCTCTGCCGCCTGCTATGGTAATGCCGAGTTTGGTATTTGCAATGGTATTGTGATGTACATTGTAACCGCTTTGAATATCGTCTATGTAAATAGCCTTAACATCATAGGTTCTGCCTGTATCCATCACAGAGTATATATCGTGAATATAGTTGTAGGCAATCTCCGTGCCTCTGTCTACAAAACTTCCGCCGCCGTAAACGGCACCCATATCCGAGTTTTCAAAACCGGCATTGTGTACTTCGTTATAGAGAATTTTGTGGTCATTGCCGACAAAATGTATACCGAGACTGGGTGTGGAATGTACAAGGTTACCGATTACATTAACCCCTACTCCGCCTACTATATCAATACCAACACTGGCAAAACCTTTGTGTATCATACCTGTGTTGTGTATATGATTGTTTATAATAGTGTGATTACAGGGTGTAAGAGTGTTCGGGTCGCCTCCGGAAACTAAGATACCGCCCGTGGAGGTCTGGGATATTTCACATCCCTGGACAAGGTTGTCGTGTCCACCCTTAATAACAATGGCATTTCTGCCCATGTTTTTCATATTGCAGTTAATGATATTAATATTACTGCTGTCTAATATTTCAAATGCTTCTATGCATGTGTTTTCAAAATTAAGTCCTTCGAATGTAATATTCTCGCAGTTATTTACGGAGACTATACTGCGCGAGAGGAGTGCAAGTTCCAACTTTGCATCTTCAAAGCCCTTCATGGGATAGTAGTAGAGGACATCGTCTTTTGCACTATCGGTCCCATTCCTGTCTATAAACCATTCTCCGGGTATGTCAAGTTCTTCGATAAGGTTACATACATAATATCTTCCGTTATCTTCAGCGCCATAGTAAGTAGGGTCTGCTTCTAACATGTTAACATCGGTATATATCTTTCTCATCCAGGTTATCTCATACGCCCAGGTATAGCGGATAAAGCCGCCGAGTGCGGCATCACTCGCCTCGGACCACCTTGATGCATCTGCCGTACCGCAATGGAATCTAAGTTTATCGGAGCCGTAGGCGCCCTGTACGTAAACTTCTTCTATTCTTGCATATCCTGTATTGGGCC
>JAZNJU010000192.1:0-2868 GCA_045578205.1 Clostridia bacterium
CCAATTCCAGCATGCTCGCGTTTCAACAGAAATTAGTATATCATACCGTACGGCGTTTGTCAACAAAAATTTTTATGTTTTTTAAAAAATTTTTAAAGCCAAAAAACCGATGTTAAATTCGGCTTTTTGGCTTTAAGAAAACTTAAAGTATTATACAAATAAGTCCGCCTGAGCCTTCGTTTATAATTCTCTGCAGTGTTTCCTGAAGTTTGAATCTTGCATCGTCGGGCATTCTCATAAGTTTGCCTCGCAAATCTTCATTCACAAGGTCGTGGAGAGATTTTCCGAATATGTTGGTGTCCCAGATGGACTGGGGGTCTACTTCAAATTCCTTTAGCAGATAATGTACAAGTTCTTCCGACTGTTTTTCGCTTCCCACAATGGGGGATACAGTGGTTTCTATATCCGCTCTTATCATATGTATGCTCGGTGCACTGGCGCGCAGCCTCACTCCGAACTTGCTTCCTTGCTTGACGATCTCGGGTTCTTCAAGAGCCAGTTCGTCTATGCCGGGAGAAACAATTCCGTATCCTGTAGATTTAACTTCTTCCAGCGCTGCCGAGATTTTGTCATATTCCTGCTTGGTTTTGGCAAGATTTCTCATAAGGCTCATAAGGGAGTCTTTTCCTGTTATTTCAAATCCCGTTTCCTCGCCCAGTATTTTGTAGTACAGGTTTTCATCTGTGTTTACTTTTACTCTCACCGTGCCCTCGCCAAGACTTATGGAGTCTATGTGAGAGGATATTATGTTTTCGCATTTTTCCAAAGAGCGGGCAATGTTTTTGGAGTCACGTATTTTTGAAACATTTTTAAGTGAGGAAAAGATGTTTGAAAAAATATCTTTCTTGAGCCAGTGGTCGCTTTCGAGTACATCAACCCAGTTTGGCATATCAATACCCACTTCTTTTAACGGAAATTCAAAGAGTATTTTTTCTATTATGTCATTGATGTCATCTTTGCTTAGCATAGCACAGTTAACGCACATAACGGGAACAGAGTGTTTTGCTTCTATTTTTGCTTTGGTGTCCATCGCCATGGGGCTTAAGGGGTTTACGGAGTTAACAAGAACAACAAAGGGTTTCCCAAGTTCTTTTAATTCATTAATAACTCTGTCTTCTGCACCTATGTATTCTTCACGCGCTATGTCGGTTATGCTTCCGTCTGTGGTTATAACCAGACCGATGTTGGAGTGTTCACATATGACTTTATGCGTTCCTATTTCAGCCGCCTGAGCAAATGGGATTTCTTCGTCTGTCCAGGGGGTCTTGACCATTCTGGGTGCATTTTCCTCTATGTATCCCAATGCTGAATCTATAATGTATCCCACGCAGTCGATCATGCGAACATTGAATTTTGCGTTGTCCGACAGGGTAACCTCTGCGGCTTCGTTGGGAATGAATTTGGGCTCTGTTGTCATTATGGTTCTTCCGGCACTGCTCTGGGGCAGTTCGTCCCTTGCACGCTCTCTCTTGAATGCGTTGTCGATGTTGGGAATAACCAGAAGGTCCATAAATTTTTTGATAAATGTGGATTTTCCCGTCCGCACGGGACCTACCACACCAATGTAGACATCACCGTTTGAACGTTTGGAGATATCTTTGTAAATATTGTACTCTGCCATATCATTTCCTCCACACTTTGTACTTTTTTGTACATTGTATGAGGGGAAACAAATAATTATGTATGTAAATATTGGTAAAAAGATAGAGGGTGCAATTGCACCCTCTCGTTCTTTTTTATTCAAGTTCTATAAGTCCGTAGTTTCCGTCTTTTCTTTTATACACCACGTTTTTGTCCATATTATCCGAATTGGTGAATATATAGAAACTGTGTCCCAGAAGGTTCATCTGGAGGATTGCTTCCTCCGCGCTCATGGGTTTTGCAGAATAGGTCTTTGTTTTAACAACCTTGAACTCTTTTTCTTCTTCCACATCTCCAAACTCGGGGGCGTGGTCGAAAGCGCCGGCTTTGAGTTGTTTTTCCAGACGGGTTTTTTGCTTTCTTATCTGTCTTTCGAGCACATCCTGGACTCTGTCGATAGATGCGTACATATCAGGTTCGCTTACTTCCGCACGGTAGATAATGCCTTTGTGAGATATTGTAACTTCCACTATGTGTTCATCTTTTTGCACAGATAATGTAACATCGGCAGTAACTTCGTCACCAAAAAACTTTTCCAGTTTTGAAAGTTTGTTTGTGGTGTAATCTCTAAGACCCGGTGTGATGTCAATTTTTCTTCCTGTGATTTGCAATTTCATACCTATACCTTCTTTCGCGGTAAAATGGGGGAGTACTTTCTCCTTGATAATAGTATATCACACTATTTATAAAAGAGCAATAAAAAAACCTCGAATTTTGCGTTCCGGATTGTTTATTTTTCATGACGAATGTTTAAAACTTTAGTTATGTTTTTAAAAATAATATTGACTTTTGTCGGAAAAATTTGCTATAATTATAGTGTTGTAAATAAAAGGGAGTAGCCTACGATATTTTCGTGACATATGCGTCAGTACGGTGCGGTTTCATCTGCCCTGCATATGTATTAAATGGCAAGACTTTTATCACATTTGTGGTGGAGGTCTTATTTTTTTGGGCATTTCGTATTACAGGAGGTATTAATAATGCAGGAACTTTTCGGCAATGTGGTCAACTTCCAGTGGCCAATGTTGGTAATGTGGGCAATAGGCGGTATTCTCATATATCTCGCCATAGCAAAGGATATGGAACCCACCTTACTTCTTCCCATGGGATTCGGAGCAATTCTTGTGAATCTTCCAATGTCGGGAGCAATTACCCAGGCAGGTGAGGAGGGCGCTCTGTCCATACTCTTCAACGCGGGTATATCCAATGAACTTTTTCCGCTTATAC
>JAZNJU010000193.1:0-2255 GCA_045578205.1 Clostridia bacterium
CAACATGAACATAGGGACAGCCTGCCCTTTCTATGGCGGAAACATCCTTGGACATGTTCATATAATCAGCAGATAAAAGTGAGGGGGAAATTTTAATCATTTTTTCCATTCCTTTCTTTGAGCCAAACTATTGTAAAAATCGATATAATTTGAAAATCTCGAAGGGGCGATTTTGCCCTCTTCATAAGCCCTGCAAACAGAACACACAGAGGAATTGCCCGTGTGATTGCAATCTCTGAACTTACATTCTGCAGAAAATTCTTCAAATTCCAAAAAATAATCTTTAAGAGTGTCTTTTGTAACTTCATCGGGAAAATCAAGCATACTGAAACCCGGTGTATCAACAATGTATCCCCCGTTGTATGGCACAAGTTCAACATGGCGTGTAGTATGCTTTCCTCGCTTCAATCTCTCGCTGACCTCCCCTGTCTGCATTACCTCACTATCCATAACGCAGTTTAACAAACTGGATTTGCCAACACCTGAAAATCCGGAAAAAGCAACTATTTTTCCCGAGAATACTTCTTTCACGGCATCAATGCCCTTTTTTTGAAGTGCGCTGGTTTTGAATGTTGTGTACCCGATGTTTTCATATAATGTCGAAAGTTCATCGGCAGTCTGACAGTCCAAATCCGATTTGTTGAAACAGAGCATAACGTCCACTTCCTTTATGGATGCGATGGCAAGCATCTTGTCGACAAAAGCAAGATCAGGACTTGGGTTTTTGAGGGATGCAACAACAATCAGAGTGTCAATATTGGCAACGGGCGGACGAACAAAAATGTTCTTTCTTGGAAAAATTCTGTCGATAGCGCCTTTTCCGTCTTTATCCATTGTGAACTCAACCTTGTCACCCACGCAAGGAACTAATTTATCCTTGCGAAAGTGACCGCGAGCCTTACACTCAACAACTGAATCTTTGGTATCAACATAGTAAAATCCGCCGATACCTTTGATGATAATTCCTGTATTATTCATATATTCACCGCAAAACATCAGAAACTAATGGCAACATCGGTTGCATTCGGTTGTGCTACCCCATCGTGATATACTGTGTACTTATTTGTTTTGCCCTTAATACCCTTGACTTTCAGTGAAATATCCTCCTTAACGTTGGGATCAACTGTTTCTTCAAAAATAACATTTACTTTACCGTCGTGTGTTGTCTCTACGATTTTAATTTTAGTTGACTTTGTTATAACACCTTTTATCGGATAGGAAAAAAGTTTTTCGCCAATGTTATCAGTTGACCCTTCTCCGGATGTATCTTCTTTGTCGCTCTTTTTTGATACAGAAATTTTGATTTTTGTTTTGGCTTTAACCTTTTCGCCTTCTTCGATTGATTGCTCAACAACAAGTCCTTCGTCTGCAACTTCGCTTGTAACGTACTTTATTTCTTCGTCCAGAAGCAATCCATTCTCTTCAAGTTTTTCTCTTGCTTCATCTTCTGTAAGCATAATCAGTTTCGGAACAACACAATCAAGTTCAGCACTGCCGGTGCTTACTGTAAATACGTATTTTTCACCCGAAATTCTTACAGAGATTATTTTGCCTTCCTCGACTTCGTCACTGGAAGCACGCTTAACTTCAACTGCATATCCTTTGTTTTTGAAATCGTCAATAACGTCTTCGGACATTCCCTTGAATGATGCAAGGTCTTCGGTCTTCAGTCCCATACTCAGGTGAATGGTTATATTAGTACCCTTTTTAACAGAGTCACCTTGACTTTTACTCTGGTAGATTACATAATCCTTTTCTTCGGGAGATGGTGTTCTGTCACCGATTTCCAAAATCAAGCCATATTTCTCGGCAAGTTTTTTTGCATCTTCATAGTGCATGCCTGTGAAATTCGGTACGTCTACATCGTTGTCTTTGAAGAACATAAAAATCTGTGCATCGGGATTTACAAAGTAAAGCGCCGCAAAGAAACCGCCGCCTACTACAACAAGTGCTATAAGAACTGCGGCAATGACCATATTCAAAGTAAGACCTCTTTTTTCTTGAGGTTCATCATAATAATCGTCATCAGAATATTCATCTTCGGATTCTTCGGTATCTACATCGTCGACATAATCGTCTTCGGATTCCAGAGATATGTCGGTTGCAAAAAGATCCGGATTTTCATCTTCGTGTTCAATAACCGTTTCTTCATTTTCCAGTATTTCTTGAGGCAATAAATCTCTTCGTTCAAAAAACTGCTCGCACTTAACAGCCTTGCTCCCTCTCTCAAAAATTCTTTTCAGAATCATCTGTTC
>JAZNJU010000194.1:0-6548 GCA_045578205.1 Clostridia bacterium
TTCGTCTTTTTCTTCTTCAAATTGTTTCACAAATTCTTCTGCTCCGGAAAAAGCAACCTGGTTTATATACTTTTCCACTTCCTCGGAAGTCATACCAATGCCGTTATCGGTAATGGTGATTATGGAATTTTCTTTGTCGACCTCCACTTTAATCTCATACTTTTCGTCATTTTGACATTCGCCAATGGAAACGAGTTTTTTATGCTTCATTATTGCGTCCTGAGCATTTGAAACAAGTTCACGAAGGAAGATGTCATTATCGGAATAAAGCCATTTTTTTATTATCGGCAACAAATTTTCTGTGTGTACGGATATTTTTCCCTTTGTCATATTTATTCTCCTATTGATTTTTAATTTATATTTGATTATACCACTCGGAATTTAAATAGTCAATTCAAAAAGAGGCGATTGTGCGCCTCTTTTAGTCCCAAAAGGCCGTTCAATACAACTATTTTCATTACAAATCACTCCTTACAGACAAAATTCTAACACAGCACAAGAAAAAATATTGCTTTTTGTACAAAAAAATTTGCATTTTGTTCATATGTGTGATACGGTATAACAGAGGTGACTTTATGGATATCAAGAATTTTACATTGGAGTATTACAAAAACGCAACCGAGGGCTTTCACATACAAAAAATCGAGAAATCCGCAGAAGCGGAAAAACTGCATACCCACAAGTATTTTCAAATCTATTACATTGAAAAAGGCTCCCTTACCCATTATGTTGAGGAAGAAATGTCAAAACTTTATTCGGGAGATATGTTTATGATACCTCCGGGTATAAAGCATAGAATATCGGAAGAAAACGAATGTTCTTTTTTCTCTTTTTCATTTGAGATGGACAGTCTGGGAAGCGAAAACCTCTTCAACGGATTTGCCATAGAGTTTCTCAAGAAACTTACAAATGACAAGACCATTAAACCCAAAATCACGTTGCCCGATGAAGATGTACTGCGTATCCAGAGCATCATGAACACCATTCACGATGAATTCAACCTGAAGAAAATTGCCTGCGATGATATAATAAGAGCATATACGATTGTTCTCATTTGCATTTTTGCCAGAGCATATTATGAAAGTTCTCACATCTTTCCGGAGTCTAAGGATTCTAAAAAGTTTGTTCTTCACTGCAAAGAATACATTGAAAACAACTATTTCGAGGATATTTGTCTGGACAATATGGTAAAACTTTCTGCCATGTCAAAAAGCAGTTTTTGTACTGTTTTCAAACAACTTACGGGGCAAACATTCAACAAATATCTCAATATTTGCCGTATAAGAAAAGCAACTGAATACATCAAGGCCGGCCACAAAATAACTGCGATATACAGTTTTTGCGGATACAATGATTTCAGCACATTTTACCGCAATTTCAAAAGCATAATGGGTGTAACCCCAAAACAGTATTCACAAAGTAAAAAAACTTCCTAATGCCGCACACATAGAATATTTGCCAAGTTCACCGAATACCTAATTAATTGAGGTGAATTTATGAAAAAAATTGTTTTTTTTATTTTCTTTGTGCTCCTCGTTTTCTTTCTCTGGAATAAATCAGGTATTAAAATTCCCGCTTCCGGAAAGGTATTTACAAAGAAAACAGTTATTCTTGACCCGGGGCACGGATTACCCGACGGTGGTGCAGTATCCCCCGAGGGTTACAGTGAAGAAGAAATCAATCTCAAAATTGCAAAAAAACTTGAAAAGCACTTAAAAAAAGCAGGTATAAAAGTTATTCTGACCCGAAGCGGAAAGAATTCTCTCAGTGATTCAAAAACCAACAACAAACGCGATGATTTGAATAAACGCGTTGGAATCATAAACAGTTCAAAAGCCAATTTGCTTGTAAGCATACACCTAAACCACTTCAGTGAACCAAAATATCACGGTGCACAGATTTTCTACAGCAAGCATAACGACGAAAACCAAAGACTTGCTTCAAATCTCAGAGCCAACATTGTCAAGTTGTTAGATCCCGAAAACAACCGTGAAATAAAGGAAACTGCAGATATATTCATTCTTAAGAACGCAAAAATCCCGGCGTGTCTTGCAGAGTGCGGATTTCTTTCCAATCCGGAAGAAGCAGAAAAATTGAACACAGACGAATATCAGGAAAAAATCGCCTGGGCGCTGTACTGCGGTATATGTGATTTTCTGCAAGGCAATTAAAATAACAACCACAATATATAGAACTTGCTATTTTTAACAAAAATATCATAAAATTTTAATGGATTATTTTGTGACAGTGTGTTATAATTCATGTATAAACACACGGAGGTATACGTATGAAAAGACTTTTTTCATGTTTCACAATTTTTGTGATCATGCTGAATATTTTGTCATTTGGTGTCCGTGCAGAAAACACCCCTGTTCTATCCTCAAAGTCTGCCATACTTATAGATGTCAAAACCGGGAAACAACTCTACAATCAAAACGCAACCGAAAAAATTGCTCCGGGCGGTTTTACAAAAATTATGACTGCAATCGTTGCAATTGAATGTATGATTGATTCCGGAGAAACCTTGGTTGCAGACGGAGAACTTCTTTCAACATACGATTACAGTTTTGGAAACATGGGAATACTCCCCGGTGAAATCCTTACGCTTGATAACCTTATTAACGGTATGATATTATACGATGCCGGTGATGCGGCAGAGGTAATTGCATCCTATTCTATGAATTCCAGAAGTGAGTTTATCAAAAAAATGAACAGTAAGGCTGTGGATATAGGAGCGCTTAATACAAAATTCACAAATCCGACAGGTTTTCCCGATGAAAAACAATATACGACGGTCGAAGATATTTGTAAAATCACTAAATATGCTATGGAACTGGAATATTTTCGCGAAGTTGCTAAAAAGCACCGATATGAAATGAGTCCCACAAACAAATATAAACAAACAAGATATCTGGATAACAAGAATAAGTTTTTAAGTTCCGTAACAACCGATAAATACTACACCATCCGTGCCAAGGGAGTTAAGACCTCTTACATCGACGATAACAACTGCGGAGTTATTCTGTGGTATGAAACTGAAAATTCAACTTTTATGTCAGTTGTTGCAGGAGCAAGTTACGACGGAGAAACCAATTTTTCATATGAAGACACGAAAAAACTTATTGACTATGGGCTTAATTTCTACACAAACGTTAAAGTCATATCTGCCGGCGACATTCTCGCTGAAGTAGAATTGACAAACGGCAAAGGCACCGACAGAATTCTGTTGGAAGCAACGGAGGATGTTTATGTTAATCTGCCAAAAAATTATGACGAAGACAAATTGACAACATCCGTGATGCTTGAAAAAGAAATTAAAGCACCTATCACAAAAGGAAAACTCCTTGGTAAAGTCACAGTTTTGTACAATGGCGAAGAATACATCAGTGCACCTTTGACATCACCCAAAGCAGTGCAGGCAGACAATGTCAAAGGATTCTTTGTTAAAGCCGTGCGGTTTCTCACTCAACCATCATTGCTTGTCGGTCTGGGGATTCTGCTTATTATCATTGTCTGGTCGGTTTTAATATTCGGAAGAAAAAAATCCTACAAAATTGACAAACACAAGTAAAAGTATCACAAAAAATGATGTTCACCCCCATCGGTAAATTTAAAATAAAAAACTGTGTGCGATTTGTCTTACAGACAAATCACACACAGGGTATATATTCCTTTCGGAAATCTGTAATTTACAGACTTGATACTCCGGGCATTTCTACATTCTGCGGTAACACAGACGGTTTCTGTGTTACCGTTTTTTATTTCAAAAATACCATCACATTCCACTTCAACTTCAACGGTTTTTTCGTTGAAAACTGCGATTTCGCGGGAGTTAAAAATAATCTTTACTTCGTCAGAGGGAGTACCCTCATCCATTGTGAAAGTAGCAAAAACGGTGTCGTTTTTTTTAATTCCAAGATAGTTTATTTCTTCAATTGATTCCATCTTGGTAAATATTTGCCGTGTTTGCGGATGAAGCAGACAAAACTGTATACAAAGTAACATGGCAAGCGGTATGAAAATCATCAAAAACATTTTCTTCATTCAAATCACCGTACTTATGATTTGAATAACTTGGTTTTTTATACATTCTTTCCCGCAAGATAGCCTGTAGAAAATGCAATCTGCAAATTAAAACCACCGGTGTACGCATCTACATCTATAACTTCTCCTGCAAAGAAAAGCCCTTTGCACAGTTTTGACTCCATGGTTTTGGGGTTTATTTCCCGAACATGTACACCGCCCGAGGTTATAATTGCACCATCTATGGGTCTTAAAGAGTCCACGTGGAAGGTCATGTTTTTAAGAAGTTCAACAAGTATTTTTCTTTCTTCTCTCGTAATTTCATTGACCTTTTTGATAGTGCTGATTCCGCTCAATTTAACAATAACGGGGATAAGTTTCTTTGGAAGCAGTTCCCCGAGCGAATTGCCAAAATTTTTGTTTTTGTATTTTTCAAAATCCCTAAGTATTCTCTTGTCCAGTGTATCGCGGTCAAGCGCAGGTTTAAGGTCTATGCTGATATCGTAACTGTGAGATTTAAAATCGCGCATATGCGAACTTGCGCTTAAGATAATGGGACCGCTTGCACCGTAATGGGTAAAAAGCATTTCACCAAAGTCGCTGTAGATTTCCTCTCCGTCTCTATACACCTTGATTGCCGCATTTTTAAGAGAAAGCCCCATAAGTGATGATATATGCTCGGATTTAATTGTAATCGGAACAAGAGATGCCTTAAGTTCTGTAACGCTGTGTCCGAATTTTTGGGCAAATCTGTACCCGTCACCGGTTGAACCCGTCTTGGGGTAACTTTTTCCCCCTGTCGCAATGACAACGGATGAACACTTTATAAACTTGTTTCCCTTAACAACGACAACTTTGCCGTCCTCTTCATCGCGTATATCTGTAACTTCGGCGCAGAGAACCTTAACACCATAATTTTTAAGAATGATTTTCAGCGCGTGCAGCACGTCCATTGCCTTGTCCGAAACAGGGAACACTCTCCCGCCCCGTTCAACTTTTGTTTCCAAACCGGCATCCGAAAGCATATTCAAAAGGTCACGGTTTGTAAAACCATAGAAAGCGCTGTACAGAAAATTTCCGTTAACCGGTACGTTGGAAATAAATTCGCTTATGTCACAATCATTTGTAATATTGCATCTTCCTTTACCGGTTATGAGGAGTTTCTTGCCCAATGTGTCATTTTTTTCCAGTATAACTGCACGTTTTCCGCGGGAAGCAGCAATAGCAGCAGCCATCATTCCTGCAGGACCGCCGCCTACTACAACAACCGTATCCGACATTTAAATTCCACCTCAGTTATTTTCGGGCTTCCCGTATGCGTTATGTTTTTCCCAGATATCTTCAAGGGATTCAAATACGGAAGTTGCCTTTTCTTTATTTCGCATTACTATTGCTACAACAAGTGCATTCAAAAGACTAAGAGGTGCAACAAGCGAATCGACAAAGTTACCCATGTCACATCCTGCTATAAGTGACGAATTGGAAAATTCCACAATCGGTGAAGTAACAGAATCGGTAACTCCAACTATTTTTGCTCCTCTTTCAAAAGCAAATTCAACGCCTTTCAAAGTTCTTTGTGAATAACGCGGATAACTTATGGCAATCAGTGCATCGTCTTTGCCGATTTTGTACATTTGTTCAAAAACATCACTGGAAGAATTTGCAGTAACGGTTTTGACATTATCCAAAAGCATATTCAGGTAAACTTCCAGAAAAGCAGCCAGCGAAAAACAAGTTCTGGCACCGAGAATATAGACAGTTCGTGCTCCGAGCAAGATGTCTACCGCTTCTTCGAAATCCTTTGTGTTTACAGTAGCAAGAGTTTGCTTGAGTTTATCTATGTCCGACTGTATAACATTTTTAAGGACATCCTCGTCGCCTATTTTTGACGAAACAATTTCCATTCTCTGCACAGGAGTAAGTTTGTTTTTTATCCTGTCCTTGAGCACAGTTTGAAACTGGGGGAAACCGTCATATCCGAGTTCGGAGGCAAAGCGGACAACAGTCGATTCACTCACTCCTACAACTTCTGCCAGTTTGGATGCTGTCATAAATGCCGCACTTTCGTAGTGCTCTGTGATATAGTTAGCAATCCTCTTCTGACTTTTGCTCATTTTTATACTGTCGGGAAAAATAGTTTCAAAGATATCTGATAATTCTGCCATAGAAATTTCTCCTTGAACTTTAAACGCCTCCCCGCTATGGAGAGGCGTTTAATCGCATAATAGAATTAATTTATTTATATAATAAATCCAAAGTGCTTACGCCTTAACAACATTAGCCGCCTGAGGACCCTTATTACCATCAATTACTTCAAACTCTACTGCGTCACCTTCTGCAAGTGTCTTATAGCCTTCCATATTGATAGCGGAGAAGTGAACGAAAACATCGCTGCCGTCTTCACATTCAATAAAGCCATAACCTTTTTCTGCATTAAACCATTTTACTGTACCTTTTTGCATTACTGCGTACCTCCTAAGTGCGGTATGTACCGCTAATTGAAAATTACGATTGCCGTTGCAACC
>JAZNJU010000195.1:0-2907 GCA_045578205.1 Clostridia bacterium
GGGGATTGTTACGGAATTTATCCATAATGGATTTCATCTTTTCCGCTCCGTCTATGCCCTTGAATGCAAAGTTTTTGAGTCCCTCTATGTAACAGCCGTATTTGCCGTACAAATTCATAAGAGCATCATACAGGGTCATACCTTTTGTTTTGTAGTCTGCTGCCATCTCGGTTACAAGCATAGCGGCAACGACAGCATCTTTGTCGCGGCAATAGGTACCGGCAAGATAACCGTAACTTTCTTCAAAGCCGAAAATATATTCATTGTCCAGTATTCCCTCTTCGAATTCTTTGATTTTTTCACCTATGAATTTGAATCCGGTGAGAACATCGTAAACTTTTATGCCGTAATCTTTGGCAATGGGTTTTATCATTTCTGTGGTAACTATTGTTTTAATGATTGCACCCTTTTTGGAAAGAATTCCCTTTTCTGCGCGGTTTCTCAGGATAAATTCGCTAAGAAGTACACCTATCTGGTTACCGTTTAATGTGACATATTCTCCCGCGGCATCCTTAATTATAACGCCAAGTCTGTCACCGTCGGGATCTGTGGCAAAAATAAGGTCAGCAGCCTCTTTTTTTGCCATATCTATTGCAATGTAAAATCCTTCTTTGTCCTCGGGATTTGGAGATTTGACGGTGGAAAAATCAGGATCGGGGAGTTCCTGCTCTTTAACCACGCGGACATTTACACAGCCTATTCTTTTTAATATTTCACGCACAGGGATATTGCCTGTTCCGTGGAAAGGAGAATATATAACCTTGAAATCATCTCCCAAAGATGCAATGGCTTCCTTGTTGACAGACTGTGAGAGAACATTTTCGTAGTATGCGCTGTCAACTTCTTTGCCGATTATCACAATAAGACCCTTTTCCTTTGCCTGTTCCTCGTCCATTACCTTAACACCGGAAAAAGTATCTATACTGCGCATAATGGAAAGAACATAGTTTGCAGATTCAGGAGGCAGTTGACCGCCGTCTATACCGTATGCCTTGTATCCGTTGTATTCTTTTGGATTGTGGCTTGCAGTAATCATTATTCCTCTGGCACAACCCAGATAACGTACTGCAAATGAAAGTTCGGGTGTTGGGCGAAGCGAATCAAAGAGGTATGCTTTGATTCCGTTTGCCGCAATAACCTTTGCACTTTCCAAGGCAAATTCATAGGACATATGTCTGGAATCATATGCGATTACAACGCCCTTTGATGCCAGAGAAACATCTTCATTCAATATATCTTCACACAAGCCCTGGGTTGCTTTGCGCACGGTGTATATATTCATACAATTAGGGCCCTGGGCAATTATTCCGCGCAGACCTGCCGTTCCGAAATCAAGTTCTTTATAGAATCTTTCTTTAATTTCATTATCATCCAGCGCTGAAAGTTCAGCCTTAGCCGCATCACTGACTTCGCTGCTTTCAAGCCATTTTTTGTAAGTGTCCATATAAAGTTCCATAGTGTTCCTCCTGCAAATATTAGATGTATTCATTATACTACATCTACGGAGTAAAATCAATGGTTCTTTTGGTCGAAAACATCAGTCCCCGAAACTTATGCCAAGTGTTCTTGCAAGTTCTACAAACTCGCCGTTGACATCTACCGGGCGGAAGTTGGAATCCATATCATCTGTCGGGATAACCTCTTCCAGAGAAACGGTGACAAGCGATGTTCCTCTAAGGGCTACCATGTGGCCGTATTTTCCTTCCATGAGTGCTTCTACCGCTTTTTTGCCGTATCTGGAGCAGAGAATTCTGTCGTAGGCAGTGGGTGAACCTCCGCGCTGAACGTGTCCCAGAACGGAACATCTTGCTTCTACATCCATTATGGTTTCATCAATGGCATATCCGTTTTCGTCTCTGTCGTTATTTAGAATTTCCTGTATTGCCAAAGCAACTGACTCGCCTGCGCCCTTGAACTTGAAACCGTCCGGTGAAAGGTCTGTGGCGACACCCAACTTTGTGCCCATGGGCGAAGAAATACCCTCTGCAACCACAACAAGACAATACTGTCTCTCACCCTTTAAGGCTTCTTTTGCTTTCATAGCCACCTTGTTTATATCATAAGGGATTTCGGGTATCAAAATAACATCGGCACCTGTTGCAATACCCGAGTGGAGGGCTATGTGCCCTGCTGCTCTTCCCATAACTTCTATAACCATTACTCTGTGATGTGCGTGCCCTGTGGTGTTGATACTTGTTGTGGCCTCAACACATCTGCAAACTGCGGTATCAAACCCAAAAGTTCTGTCGGTTGAATTTAAGTCATTGTCGATGGTTTTGGGCACACCGATAACGGGAACTCCGAGTCTTGCAAAATCTCTGCCCGATGTAAGCGTTCCGTCTCCGCCGATTATTACAAGCGCATCTATGTTATTTTTCTTAAGATTATCTACCGCAACGTGAGAAAGGTTATCGTATATAGGTTTGCCGTCCTCACCTTTTATAATGCCGTTTTTGTCACGGCGGGGATACTTAAAGAGGTTGTCCTTATTGGAGTTAAAAAGTATGGTTCCGCCATCGTCTATAATGTCACTTACCGTCTGAGCATTAAGCGGCATAATCTGACTTTCTCCCAGGTAAAGTCCTCTGTAACCGTTTTTAATTCCAACCACTTCAAGTCCGTATTTATTTACTGCTGTTTTTACAACAGATGCTATCACAGCGTTCAGCCCGGGACAATCACCGCCTCCCGTGAGAATACCGATTTTTTTAATTTCCATATAAACACCTCCAAAGTTATTATGCTGAAAAAAACTAAAAATATTTTAAAAACCTAAAATGCAACCTTTAAAGACATTTTATCAAAAATGTATAATTTTGTCAAATAGCATAAAAAAAACCTTGCAGACAGTATATTGTCCGCAAGGGTCTGTACAAACAGTGTGATTATTTAATCATGTTTGCAACT
>JAZNJU010000196.1:0-3188 GCA_045578205.1 Clostridia bacterium
AACAGTACCACGGCCTGTGATGGAGAATACATCTTCTACAGGCATAAGGAAGGGCTTGTCAGCCATTCTGTCAGGTGTGGGAATGTAACTGTCTACAGCAGCCATGAGTTCGTTGATGCAAGCATATTCGGGAGCGTTGGGATCTGTGGAAGTAGATTCGAGAACGCCGAGACCGGAACCTTTGATGATCGGAATATCATCACCGGGGAATTCGTATTCGGAGAGAAGGTCTCTGATTTCCATTTCAACGAGTTCGAGAAGTTCGGGGTCGTCTACCTGGTCAACCTTGTTCATGAATACAACGATGTAGGGAACGCCAACCTGACGAGCGAGAAGGATATGTTCTCTTGTCTGGGGCATAGGACCGTCTGCAGAAGAAACAACGAGGATAGCGCCGTCCATCTGAGCAGCACCTGTGATCATGTTCTTAACATAGTCGGCATGTCCGGGGCAGTCAACGTGAGCATAGTGTCTTGCTTCTGTTTCATACTCAACGTGTGCTGTGGAGATAGTGATACCTCTTTCTCTTTCTTCGGGAGCCTTGTCGATCTGATCATATGCGTTGAACTGAGCCTTACCCTGCATAGCAAGTACCTTTGTTATAGCAGCAGTAAGAGTTGTCTTCCCGTGGTCAACGTGACCAACAGTACCGATATTAACGTGCGGTTTGGTTCTTTCGAATTTAGCCTTAGCCATTAGTATTTCCTCCTTGAAATAAATATAAATTATTTTAAATATATTTTACAATTAAATAAGCAAAAAATCAAGTATAATTTATGCAATTAATCTTTTTTTGCTCTTGCACTGATGATAGTTTCCTGAACGTTCTTGGGAACTTCACTGTAGTGTGAGGGTTCCATTGTGTACTGACCTCTACCCTGTGTACCGGATCTAAGGTCGGTAGCATAACCGAACATTTCGGAAAGCGGAACATCTGCAGTTACCTGTGTAACGCCGCCGCTTCTTACCTCCTGGGACTTAACAAGACCACGTCTTGAACTTAAGTCACCGATTACAAATCCGAGGTAATCGTCGGGAACGATAACGTTAACAAGCATGATAGGTTCTTTGATAACGGGGTCTGCCTTGTTCATACCGTCTTTGAATGCCATGGAAGCGGCAATCTTAAACGCCATTTCAGAAGAGTCGACTTCGTGATAAGAACCGTCGGTGAGTGTAACCTTTACGTCAACAACGTTGTAACCGGCGAGAACACCATTCTGCATAGCGCCCTGGATACCGGCATCAACTGCGGGGATGTATTCCTTGGGAATAGCACCGCCGACAATAGCGTTAACGAATTCGTAACCCTTACCTTCTTCGAGGGGTTCCATGGTCATCTTAACGTGACCGTACTGACCCTTACCACCGGACTGACGGGCATACTTGTGGTCAACATTAACAGACTTTCTGATAGCCTCTCTGTAGGAAACCTGAGGTTTACCAACATTTGCTTCTACCTTGAATTCTCTTAAAAGTCTGTCTACGATAATTTCAAGATGAAGTTCACCCATACCCGCAATAATTGTCTGACCTGTTTCTTCATCGGTATATGTCTTGAATGTGGGATCTTCTTCAGCCAGTTTTGCAAGAGCAATACCCATCTTTTCCTGACCTGCTTTGGTCTTGGGCTCGATGGCAACTCTTATAACGGGCTCGGGGAATTCCATGGATTCAAGAATAATAGGATGCTTTTCGTCGCAGAGTGTATCACCTGTTGTTGTGTTCTTAAGACCAACAGCGGCTGCGATATCGCCGGAATATACCTTTTCGATATCCTCTCTGGAGTTTGCGTGCATCTGGAGTATTCTTCCGAGTCTTTCTTTGTTGTTCTTGCAAGCGTTAAGAACATAGGAACCTGCATCAACAGTACCGGAGTACACTCTGAAGAAGCAGAGTTTACCAACGAAGGGGTCTGTTGCAATCTTGAATGCAAGAGCAGCAAAAGGCTCTTCATCGGAAGAAGGTCTTTCCTGTTCTTCACCTGTGGAAGGTACTACACCCTTGATGTTAGCAACATCTGTAGGTGCAGGCATGTACTCGATGACAGCATCGAGAAGAAGTTGCACACCCTTGTTTCTGTAGGAAGTACCGCAAAGCATAGGAACAATCTGATTTTCGATTGTAGCCTTACGGAGAGCCTTCTTGAGTTCAGGAACAGTGATGGAGTCGGGATCTTCGAAGAATTTTTCCATGATTTCTTCGTCAGTCTCAGCGATTGCTTCGATCATCTTCATTCTGTATTCCTGAGCCTTGTCGAGCATATCAGCGGGAATTTCCTCCTCGCCATACTCGTTACCCATTTCGTCGTAGTAGATTTCAGCCTTCATGTTCATAAGGTCGATGATGCCTCTGAAGGTATCCTCAGAACCTATGGGAAGTTGAATCGGAACGCCGTTTGCGTGGAGACGCTCATGAACCATGTTTTCTACATTATAGAAATCTGCACCCATGATGTCCATCTTGTTAACATAAATCATTCTGGGAACCTTGTAGTCATCTGCCTGTCTCCAAACAGTTTCGGACTGGGGTTCAACACCGCCCTTTGCGCACATAACGGTTACGGAACCGTCAAGTACACGGAGTGAACGCTGAACTTCTACAGTGAAGTCAACGTGTCCGGGTGTGTCGATTATGTTAATTCTGTGTGCGATACCCTTGTAGGGACCTTCCTTGGGCTGCCAGAAGCATGTTGTAGCAGCGGAAGTAATTGTGATACCACGCTCCTGCTCCTGAGCCATCCAGTCCATTGTACCGGCACCGTCGTGTGTTTCACCCATTTTGTGAATACGACCTGTATAATAGAGTATTCTTTCTGTAGTGGTTGTCTTACCGGCATCGATGTGAGCCATGATACCGATATTTCTTGTGTTCTGCAGTGAATATTGTCTAGCCATAATAGCGTATTTCCTCCTTTCCTATAATACAAATAGAAAAAATATAGCGAATTACCAAGGATAGTGGGAGAAAGCCTTGTTTGCTTCTGCCTTTTTGTGTGTATCGTCTTTCTTCTTAACTGCGCCGCCCATGTTGTTGACAGCGTCAAGAATTTCGCCGGCTAATCTTTCTTTCATAGTTCTCTCGTTTCTTTCACGGGAGTACTTTGTAAGCCATCTTAAGCCGAGTGTCTGTCTTCTTTCAGGTCTAACTTCGATCGGAACCTGATAAGTAGCACCGCCGACTCTTCT
>JAZNJU010000197.1:0-7595 GCA_045578205.1 Clostridia bacterium
TTGCACCTGCAGGCATAATGTGGTCTGTGGTTATGTTGTCTCCGACTTTGAGTGAACACTTGCAGTCGATAGTATCTTCCAAAGGACTTGTTACGGGGAAAGGCTTAATGTTTGGTCCGCGGAGAACCTCCACACTGTCCATATCCTTTTCGTCCACGGGAGGTACTACCATGTTGTCATTTATGTCGAAATATTCGGGCATTTCAAATACGGGCATTTCGCCAAGGGTACGGGGGTCTGTAAGAACACCTGCTATAGCAGATGCCGCCGCAACTTCGGGAGACACCAGATAAATCTGACCGTCCTTGGTACCGCTTCTTCCCAGGAAGTTACGGTTGAATGTACGAAGTGATATTCCGCCGGAGTTTGGTGCCTGACCCATTCCTATGCAGGGTCCGCAAGCACTTTCCAGAATTCTTGCGCCTGCTTCTATCATATCCGACAGAGCGCCGTTTTTGGACAGCATGTTGAGCACCTGTTTGGAACCGGGTGCTATGGAAAGAGACACATCGGGGTGTACGGTTTTTCCCTTTAAAATATGAGCAACTTTCATCATATCCATAAGCGAACTGTTTGTGCAGGAGCCTATGCAAACCTGGTCAATCTTCATTGAACCGATTTCGCTTATGCTTTTTATGTTGTCGGGAGAGTGGGGGCATGCTGCGGCAGGTTCCAGTTTTGACAAATCAATGTTTATTTCTTCGTCGTACACTGCATCTTCATCTGCCGAAAGTTCAACCCACACATCTTCTCTTTTCTGTGCTCTAAGAAATGCTTTTGTAATCTCGTCGGAAGGGAAGATGGATGTTGTTGCACCAAGTTCCGCACCCATGTTTGTAATGGTTGCTCTCTCAGGTACGGAAAGGGTCTTAACACCTTCACCGCAGTATTCAACAACTTTGCCTACTCCGCCTTTAACGGACATTATTTTAAGTATTTCCAGAATTACATCTTTTGCGCCAACCCAGGGGGAGAGTTTTCCCGTCAGATTGACTTTCACAATTTTGGGGTAGGTGATGTAGTATGCGCCGCCGCCCATTGCAACTGCAACGTCAAGACCGCCTGCACCTATTGCAATCATACCTATTCCGCCGCCTGTAGGTGTGTGGCTGTCGGAGCCTATAAGTGTTTTGCCGGGGGCACCGAATCTTTCCAGATGTACCTGGTGGCATATGCCGTTACCCGGTCTGGAGAAATAGATGCCGTGTTTCTTTGCCACAGAGCCTATGAATCTGTGGTCGTCCGCATTTTCAAATCCGGACTGAAGCGTGTTGTGGTCGATGTATGCCACGGAACGTTCGGTCTTTACTCTCGGAACACCCATGGCTTCAAACTCAAGATATGCCATAGTGCCTGTGGCATCCTGGGTGAGAGTCTGGTCGATTTTAATACCGATTTCAGTTCCTTTGACAAAGTCGCCGTCCACAAGGTGCGCTTTAAGGATTTTCTCAGTGAGTGTAAGTCCCATTTTCTTCTCTTCCTTTCGTAATAAATATGAGTAAAGTATATCACAGAATGCACACTCATGTCAATTTTCCTTACATATTTATAACGGAATTTACCAAAAAGTTGACGTATCTTACACGGTTATGGTATATTAATCACAATGGAGGATTGCAAAATGAATGTATATGATTTTGACAACACAATATACAAAGGTGAAAGCGCTCTGGATTTCTTTTGGTTTTGTCTTAAGAAAAAACCCGTGCTTCTGAAAGTTCTTTTCCCCATTATGCGTGATCTTGTACGCTACAAGATGTGCCGTATGTCCAAGGAAGAGTTCAGGGACAGGGGTGCATACTACACGGAAAGTTTTTTTAACCTTTTTGACGACATATATTCCGTGATAGATGAATTCTGGGATACTCACGAGCACAAAATCCGTAATTTCTACTCCCGTATTCAAAAAGATGATGATGTTATAGTTACCGCCAATATAGATGTACTCGTTGGTGTTATGTTTAAAAGAATGGGAGTAAAAAACTATATTGCCACCCACTTTGACATGGATACGGGTAGACTCGGTGAAGTGTGCTTTGGCGAAGTAAAGTCAAAACTGTTTAAGGAAAAATACGGCGATAAAATAGATACCTTTTTTACTGATTCCTACAATGACAAACCGCTTATGGATATGGCGGATAGGGTGTATTTTGTAAAAAGAGGAGTTATAGAGAAAATAAAATGACTTTGTGCCATCTTTGTGACACAAAGTCATTTTTAGTTATGAACTTTAATTAAATTTTTATAGACCATTGCAAAATATATAAGAAGTCCCACAGTAGTTATCGCCCATGTTGTGGGGTAGGATATATAAAGACATCTGAAAGTATGCCACTTTTGGAATGCTGTTGCAAGCCATACAAATCTTATACCGCATATACCGAATACCGAAATAATCGCAGGCACCGTGGAGCGTCCGAGCCCTCGAATCATACCAACGGTTATTTCCATAAGTCCTGCTATCACATATGTAGCAGAAAGTGTAAGTGTGGATATCTTGGCATATGCAAGAGCCTTTTCGTTAGTAGGTAAGAATATCTTTAATAGCGGTTCTGCATTGAGCCTTATGAGCATTGCTACTATTGCCCAGCATATAACCATAAGAACTATCGACCACAGATAAACCTTTTTTATTCTGTCGAATTTCTTGGCGCCGTAGTTCTGACCTGTAAAGGCAAGAGATGCCTGACCGAAAGCGGAGATTGTGTTCCACACAATGGCGTTCAAGGACGCACCTGCACCGACACCTGACATGGCATCGGGACCGAAAGTGTTTACGGAACTCTGGATTGAAATGTTGGATATGGAGAACATAAGACCCTGAACACTTGCAGGAATACCTATTTTCATAAGCATGGCTGCTCTGTGTGGTATTATGCGCAGTTTCTTAAGGTCAAGTCTGCAGAAACCTTCTTCTTTTGTAAGCGCCCTGACGGAGAGATATGCGGACAGGTATTGCGAAACAGTTGTGGCAATTCCCACACCCGCTGTGCTCATATGGAAACCGATAACCAGAATAAGGTTTAAAACGATGTTCACAACACCTGCAACGGCGAGATATATAAGCGGTCTTTGTGTGTCGCCCTTACTTCGCAGGATTGAGGAACTAAAGTTGTATGCGGATATGGCAGGTATTCCAAGAAAATATATTTTGAGATATATATCCGCAAGGTCCATAACTTCAGCAGGACAGTTCAGAAATTTCAGAAAAACGCGCGTCATAAGGAAACTTGCAATACCGAGGATAATTCCAAGTACAAGGCTAAGACACATGGCTGTGTGTATGGTTTCTTCACAAGTTTTTTTCTGGTTTGAGCCTATGGAGTTGGAAACCACAACATTTGTGCCGACTGCAAGACCCATAAACAAATTTATTACAAAGTTTGTAATACTTCCCGTAGAGCCTACAGCCGCCAGAGCGTTGCTTCCGTCAAAAGCACCGATTACTGCATTGTCGGCGGCATTGAACATTGTCTGGAGCATACCCGAGAACATAAAGGGAATGGTGAATTTCATAACTTTCGGCGGAAGTGAGCCTGTTGTCATATCTATTTCGTGTTTACCCTGCATACGGAAAACCTCTTTTCAGAATATGATTTCACATAAATAGTAGTACAAAACACAGGACATTTCAACCAAAAAAAGACACTATTGGTTATTATCTACAAAACTTTTTTCCAAAAGCCTTGAATTTTATCGTTTGTACTATTATAATGGTAATATAGTGTACAATAGGTAATTATGCTCTAATTCGGAAAACGTGAATAAACAGGTCGAAACTCAAAATAATATTTACTAATAAATATTGTGGAGTTTTTTATGAAATATGTAGCGATTTTTCTTCTTGGAGCACTGGGGTATTCCACCCTTGAAGTTATGTGGAGAGGGTATACACATTGGACAATGTCACTTTGCGGAGGATTTTGTTTTCTTCTCATATACTTTCTCAATATCAATCTTGCCCACGAGAGCATATTTTTCAGGTGCCTTGCAGGCGCGTTGGTAATAACCGCGACGGAACTTGTGGCAGGAGTTACCATAAACATTGTTCTTAAGTGGAATGTGTGGGATTACTCCGCCGTACCGTTAAATTTCATTGGGCAGATATGTCTTCCGTATTCTGTTCTCTGGTTTTTTCTGTGCATACCCGTGTTCTGGATTTGCACAGGTCTTGACAAAATAATCTGAAACTTGGTGAAACAAATGATAAATGTTAAAAGATTACGAGGAAACCTTCTTCTTTTCCTTGCTGCTTTCATATGGGGAACTGCCTTTGTGGGACAGAGGCTGGGAGTGAACTATCTTCACGGATGCACTTTCAACGGCATACGTTCGTTTATAGGTATGCTTACTCTTGTTCCTTTTATTCTGTTTACGGACAGTAAAGCAAAGAGAGATGGTACTTACAAAAAGAGAAGCATCCCGACACTTATCATCGGAGGAACAATCTGCGGAATTTTGCTTTTTGCCGCAAGTACCGCCCAGACCGTTGCAATGGTGGATGCTGATGAGGGCAAGGCGGGGTTTATGACTACAATGTATCTTGTCATAGTTCCGCTTCTGGGACTTTTTGCAGGCAGAAAGGTGCGCCTGTCGGTGTGGATAAGCGTTGTTCTGGCGGCTTTTGGACTGTACTTTCTCTGTATGGAAAAAGGCACAAAATTTGCTTTCGACAAATCGGAACTTCTCCTTATTTTCTGTGCATTCATATTTTCGCTTCACATTCTTGCAATAGACTATTTCTCACCCAGGGTTGACGGTGTCAAGATGTCGTGCATACAGTTTGCGGTAGTGGGACTTATCAGCCTTGTGTACATAGTATTTGTGGACAAACCCTCCCTTGCAGACATAGTAAAATGCCTTGGGCCGCTTTTGTATCTCGGTGTAATGAGTTCCGGCGTGGCGTACACACTGCAGATTGTTGCACAGAAAGATACGGAGCCTGCCGTGGCTTCCATAATAATGAGTATGGAATCTCTTTTTGCTCTGCTAGCAGGAGCGGCATTTTCAAGAACTATGCCCGAGGTGAGGGCAATAGTAGGCTGTGCATTTATGATGGCGGCAATAATCCTTGTTCAACTTCCGTCGAAAGGAGATAAACCCTATGCCTAAAATTCTGGTTTCTGCGTGCCTGTACGGGGAATGTACCAAGTATGACGGCACAAACAATTTACTGAAACATCCTCTTTTCCTCAAATGGAAAAACCGGGGAGAACTCATAAGCGTGTGCCCCGAAGTTCTGGGAGGTCTTCCCACCCCCAGAGCGTGCAGTGAAATCTGCGGACAAAAAGTTGTAAACTCCAAAGGGGAGGACGTTACGAAAAACTTTCGCGAGGGTGCCGAGAAAACCCTTGCCATAGCAAAAGAAAACAACGTACTTTTTGCCATATTAAAGCAGTCAAGTCCGTCCTGCGGATGCAAAAAGATATATGACGGAACATTTTCGGGAAACAAAATTTCAGGTCTCGGTGTTACCGCAAGACTTCTTACGGATAACGGCATAGTGGTGTTTGACGAGGATGATATGCCTCTTGCAAAACTCCTCTATGACCATGCAGGAAACAAACATCATCACCACAAATAGGAGGAGCATATGAACGAAAAAGGAAAAGAACTCGTAGAGAGTTTCACATTGGACCACACCAAGGTAAAGGCGCCCTTTGTAAGACAGTGCACGGTCTATGAGGGTGAAAAAGGGGACATAGTCACAAAGTACGATATCCGCTTTACCCAGCCGAATGAAGAAGAACTGCAAAGTGACGGAATACATACGCTTGAACATCTCATGGCTACATACATAAGAGAATACATGGACGGAATTATAGATTTGTCCCCCATGGGATGCAGAACGGGATTCTATCTTACCGTCTTTGGAAAACCCGAAACAAAAGAAGTAAAGGAAGCGGTGTTAAAAGCACTAAGGGACGTTACTCTTGCTTCCGAAATACCTGCGGAAAATCCTGTCCAGTGCGGTAACTGGCGTCTTCACAGCCTTGAAAAAGCAAAGGAATATGCAAACGCTGTTTTAACCAAAGGATTTAATGATAATTACATAATTGACTGATAAAAACTGCAAACGAAAAAAGGTACAATTTCTACAAACTTGTTTGTAAAATATATAAAAAAACTGCTTGACATAATGAATTTGTTGTGTTATTATTATAAATTGCAGTTGTATCTTTTTTTGTAAAATTCCATTTGTGCAATATGGCTTTTCAAATTGCATAAATATGGAGAAATTTGGTAATATTATTAGAAAGTTTTCTAATTTTACAATAAGTGTTACAGGGTTGCAAAAAATAATATGAGGTGATTATTTTGACGAAACGACCACATCCTATCACTCTTGGCAAAAATCAGAGAATGAGTTACTCAAAAGTAGAAGAAGTTCTCGAAATGCCAAACTTAATTGAGGTGCAGAAGAAGTCGTACGATTGGTTCATAGAGAAAGGATTAAAAGAGGTACTCCATGACGTATCTCCTATTTGTGATTTCTCAGGAAATCTCATCCTTGAATTCGATGATTACTATCTCGACGAACACCCCAAGTATTCCATTGAAGAATGTAAGGCGCGTGACGCTACATACTCAAAACCCCTTAAGATTAAGGTAAGACTTATCAACAAGGAAACCGGCGAAGTAAAGGAGCAGGAAATATTCATGGGCGAATTCCCGCTTATGACAGACTCCGGAACTTTCATCATCAACGGTGCAGAGCGTGTTATTGTAAGCCAGGTTGTTCGTTCACCGGGCATATATTTTGATATGCAGCACGACAAAATCGGTAAAGAACTCTACAATGCTACCGTTATACCCAACCGCGGTGCGTGGCTTGAGTATGAAACCGATTCCAACGACGTGTTCTCTGTTCGTATAGACAGAACCCGCAAACTCCCTGTAACAGTTCTCATACGTGCATTGGGTCTTAACACCAATGAACAGATTCTTGAATATTTCGGCTACGACAATACACTTGCGGTAACTTTGGAAAAAGATGCCACAACAAACAGTGAAGAAGCCCTTATTGAAATATACAAAAAACTCCGTCCCGGCGAACCTCCCACGGTTGAAAGTGCAACATCTCTTATTAACGCACTTTTCTATGACCCCAAGAGATACGATATTTCCAAGGTCGGCAGATTTAAGTTTAATAAGAAACTTGCCATTGAAACAAGACTTAAAAACCGCACTCTTGCAAAAGACATAATAGACCCCATGACAGGTGAAGTTCTGGCTGTTGCAGGTGAGTGCATTACACTTGAAAAGGCAAATGAAATTGCCAAAGCAGGTGTTAACGAAGCATATGTAAATGTTGAAGGCAAGGAAGTCAAGATTTTCTCAAACGGTATGGTAGACATAAAGAACTTTGTAAACTTCGATGTGTCCGATCTTGAGATAGACGAACTTGTACGTTTCAGTGTTCTTTCCGAAATTCTCGATAATTTCGAAAATGAGGAAGACATAAAGAATGCCATCTGCGAAAGACACGATGACCTTATTCCCAAGCATATTATAAATGACGATATCCTGGCATCCATCAACTACCACCTGGGTCTCCAGTACGGAATTGGTTCTACCGACGATATCGACCATCT
>JAZNJU010000198.1:0-5815 GCA_045578205.1 Clostridia bacterium
TGCTCTGCTTCCTCCTTGCATCCGCTGCATAGCAATGATAGTAGCAATACAGGTAAGATTATTCTTTTCAATGCAATTCCCTCATTTCTTTTAACGTCTGTTTTTTCTGCAGTTTCTTATATGTTCAAATGCCGCTTCTTCGCCTTTTTCAGCAAGTATTGTGAGGAGATGTTCAAGTTTTTCCTCTGTTGTTGGGTCAATTAGCCTTGTATTCTTGCCGTTGAGGAAATATTCCAGTGGGCATCTGTCGTTATAGTCTTTCTTTTTATATATTTTGGATGCGGCAACTCTGTCGCAGAACATTTCATAGAGATATTCATCGGGCATAGGGACAGGCATTAACTTTTTCGTTTTCATTGAATAGTCTGTCCAGTATTCGAAATGGTGGCGGTTTCTGCCTTTATGGTGCATCCAAGCCTTGCTGTAGCCCAAGTCTTTCCTTTCGTTTTCATTTGCAGAATACTTGCCGTCTGCGTAGTATTTTACACCTGCACAAAATTCCGTGGGAGTGTATTTGGATAGGTCGTGCAAAAGTCCGCGCCAAATTATGCCCGCCTTGAACGCGTGGCGAATTACCATGTGTCTGTGGCTGGTTATTGTCTTAAAGTGACCGATAGCGTTTTTGAAACTCATATCAAATCTCCTCTTACAAATAGGGGATGTAAAATAATTCGTAAGAATTGATTTACATCCCTGGGGATAGGAAAATAAGATGCAGGATAAGCGAACTGAACCGAGTAAGGCTCGCCTTGCGAGGGGGACCCGAAGGCGTGCGAGGGCACGTCGAGAGGTGAAGTTCGCTTAGGGTTTATAGGTTAAAAAACATGAGAAATCTGCAATTTTTGCAGATTTCTACATATTTAGAATGTTTTTTCAATTTTGACACTATAGGAGTTCAGTAATTGAGCCTATAAACGGTCTGCGCTTTATTTTACATCCCCATATTTTTATAATGCTCTTGTTTTTACTTCTTCATCTATAAGTGAAATAAATTCCTCAATGGATTTAGCACCAAGGTCGCCGCTTTTTCTGGAACGTACCGATACAGTACCCTCTGCCACTTCGTTGTCGCCAACAATCAGCATGTAGGGAACTTTCTGCATCTGTGCTTCTCTTATCTTGTAGCCGAGTTTTTCATTTCTCATATCCGCTTCAACTCTGATGTCTGCAGCCATAAGTTTTTCCCTGAGGCTCTGTGCATAGTCAAAGTGCTTTTCCGATACAGGGATTATCTGCACCTGTGTGGGACTGAGCCATGTGGGGAATGCGCCTGCATACTTTTCAATGAGCAGTGCAAGAGTTCTTTCATAACAACCGATGGAAGTTCTGTGGATAATACAGGGGTTTTTCTTGCTGCCGTCGGTATCGGTGTATTCCATGCCGAACTTTTCTGCAAGCATCTGGTCTATCTGAATTGTTATGAGAGTGTCTTCCTTGCCAAATACATTCTTAATCTGTATGTCAAGTTTGGGTCCGTAGAATGCCGCTTCGCCAATACCGATTTTGTAGTCGATACCGAGGTTGTCGAGAATTCTTCCCATCATTGCCTGAGCCTCGTTCCACTGCTCTTCTGTTCCGATGTATTTATCACGGTCAGCGGGATCCCACTGGGAGAATCTGTAGGAAACATCTTCGTACAGACCCAGTGTCTTGAGCATATATGTTGTAAGTTCAAGACAGGACTTAAATTCGCCCTCGAGTTGTTCGGGTGTACACATAAGGTGGCCTTCACTTATTGTAAACTGACGAACTCTTATAAGTCCGTGCATTTCACCGGAAGATTCATTTCTGAAAAGAGTACTTGTTTCGCTGTAACGCAGGGGCAGGTCTCTGTAACTTCTCATCTTGTTGAGATATGCCTGATACTGGAACGGGCAAGTCATAGGACGGAGCGCAAAAACTTCCTTATCCTTTTCTTCGTCGCCCATTACAAACATACCGTCCTGATAGTGGTCCCAGTGACCGGAGAGTTTGTAGAGGTCGCTTTTTGCCATAAGGGGAGTCTTTGTCATCTGCCAGCCGAGTTTGGCTTCTGTGTCTTCAACAAATCTCTGGAGAAGTTGAATAACCTTTGCACCCTTTGGAAGAAGTATTGGCAGACCCTGACCTATAAGGTCAACAGTTGTGAAGTATTCAAGTTCTCTACCGAGTTTGTTGTGGTCGCGCTTTCTTGCTTCTTCGAGTTTTTCAAGGTGCTCATTGAGTTCATCTTTTGTGGGGAATGCAGTTGCATATATTCTCTGGAGCATTTTGTTCTTTTCGTTTCCTCTCCAGTATGCACCTGTAACACTCATAAGTTTGAATGCTTTTACAACGCTTGTATCAAATGCGTGGGGACCTGCACAAAGGTCTGTGAAATCACCCTGCTTGTAGAAAGAAATCTCTTCACCCTCGGGCAGTTCCTCTACCAGTTCAACTTTGTAGGTCTCGCCCGCTTCTTTTAAGAATTTTATTGCTTCCTCTCTGGGGAGAGTAAATCTTTCCAGACGGATTCTTTCTTTAACAATCTTTTTCATTTCGGCTTCAATTGCCTTGAGGTCGTCGTTTGTGAAGTTTACTTCAGCATCAAAATCGTAGTAGAAACCGTCATCTATACTGGGGCCTATTGCAAGTTTGGTGTTGGGGTAGAGTCTCTTTACAGCCTGAGCCATCACGTGGGATGCGGTATGACGGAGAATTTTCTTGCCCTCATCGTCTGCAAAAGTGATAATATTTAAATCGCAGTCTTTGTCCAATGCGTAGGTGAGTTCTTTCACCTCGCCATCCACAATGCCGCCCAGTGCGGCTCTTGCCAGTGAATCACTGATAGATTTTGCTACTTCATAGATTGTGGTGCCGTTTTCAAACTCCTTTACATCGGTACCGCGCAGACAAATCTTAATCATAATATAACCTCCTTCAAAAATAATTAACATTTTAATTATAGTATTTTACTATGAAAATGTCAAGAATTAACTTGACATTTTTACCTTTTGGGAACTATAATTGTAGTAGGAAATTTTGAAAGGAAAATTGTTATGAACAAAACCGAAAAATATATGCTTTCCGTAATAGGGGAACATTTTCTGAATATTGCCGTGTCTCTTGGACTAATCTGTGTTGCAGGTGCGGCTTTCCAAAGCAAAACGTGGCTTGTGAGTATTCTCACTGCAATCGTGTATCTTTCCACCCAGTATTCTTCGGGTTGGAAGAATTCGGGCAAGGATTACCGCCTTGTCAATGCCAAGGTAGCCCAGGAGGAAGCACAGGGTGTGACATACAGAATATACGACGGCTTTATACACGCACTTCCGCTTTTGGTACTGTCTGCATTGTTTTTGATATCTTCATATCTGTTCGGAAATATCGGTACCATTGCGTACAGAATTTACAATCTGGCATTTCTTTTCCTGTTTGAAAAAATCAAGGTACCGCATCTTGCTGAAATCGGTGCATTGATACTTCCGTATCTTGCATATTCTGTTGGATATGTAGTCGGAAAAAGCAAGAAAACATTCATATCTCAGCACATCGGAAAACTTATATACAAATCAAAGAAAAGTACCGAAAAAATAAAGAGATAGCATAAAAAAAGGGATGTAAAATAAAGCGCAGACCGTTTATAGGCTCCATTATTGAACTTCTATAATGTCAAAATGGCAAAAAACACTCAAAATATGTAGAAATCTGCAAAAATTGCAGATTTCTCATGTTTTTCAGCCTATAAACTCTAAGCGAACTTCACCTCTCGCGGTACCTATATACCGCGAGAGGTAAAGTTCACTTATTCTGCATCTTACTTTCCTATCCCCAAGGGGGTGTAAATCAATTCATACGAATTAATTTACACCCCCCATTTTTTTAGTGTCCGCAATGCTCGCAGCATCCGTCGCATTTTCTTACTTGCTTGTCGATACCCATTCTGTTGTAGTAGTCCTGAATAGCAGCGCTTATCGCTTCTTCTGCAAGAACAGAGCAGTGAACTTTAACAGGGGGAAGACCGTCGAGCGCTTCCATAACAGCCTTGTTTGTAATTTCAAGTGCTTCGTCTATTGTTTTTCCCTTTACAAGTTCTGTTGCCATACTGCTTGTTGCAATGGCAGCACCGCAGCCGAATGTTTTGAATTTTACATCAATGATAACATCGTTTTCAATCTTCATATACATTTTCATTATGTCGCCGCATTTGGCATTTCCAACCTGACCGACTGCGTTGGCATCTTCTATTTCTCCCACATTTCTGGGATTTGCAAAGTGGTCCATTACTTTCTCGGAATACATATTATTTTCCTCCTTTTGTTATAACTTCGTAAAGTGGTGACATTTGTCTTAATTTTTCCACAATCTCACAAAGTTTATCAAGCATATAGTCTATTTCTTCGTAGGTGTTTTCTTCTCCGAGGGTTATTCGAAGTGATCCGTGGGCAATTTCGTGCTTTAAACCAATGCCCAGAAGAACGTGTGACGGGTCAAGAGAACCCGATGTGCATGCAGAACCCGAGGAAGCGGCAATACCGTTTATATCAAGCCAGAGCAGGAGGGATTCTCCCTCAATAAACTCAAAAGAGAAGTTTACATTGTTGGAAAGTCTCTTTGTTCTGTGACCGTTAAGACGGCAGTAGGGGATACGTTTTTCGATGTTGTCTATTATATAATCCCTCATTTTGCTTATCTTATCTGTCTTTTCCTGCATAGAGTTGCTTGCAAGTTTCAATGCAGTTGCAAGACCTACTATACCTGCCAGGTTTTCTGTACCGGCACGTTTTCCTTTTTCCTGAGCACCGCCCTCTATGAGGTTTTCAATCCACACACCTTTTCTGATGTACAGAGCACCCACGCCTTTGGGACCGTTGAACTTGTGGGCAGAGAGAGATAACATATCTACACCCAGTTCCCTGACATTTATCGGAACTGCACCTGCTGCCTGGACGGCGTCAGTATGCATAAGTACACCGTGCTCTTTGGCGATTTTCGCAATTTCTGCTATGGGTTCAATAGTGCCGATTTCATTGTTTGCAAACATTATGGTTATGAGGGTTGTGGTATCCTTAATTGCATTTTTTACATCTTCAGGCGAAACCAATCCGAACTCGTCTACAGGAAGATATGTTACTTCAAATCCGTCTTTTTCCAATGCCTTGCATGTGTGAAGCACCGCGTGGTGTTCAATGGCACTTGTTATTATGTGATTTCCTTTTTTGCGGTTTGCCCGTGCGGCGCCTTTTATAGCCCAGTTGTCGGATTCTGAACCCGAAGCGGTGAAGAATATTTCTCCGCTCTCGCATCCCAGAACATTTGCTGTTTTTTCTCTTGCATCATCAAGTGCCGCTTTGCACTTCTGACCCAATGAATATACGGTGGATGCGTTGCCGAAATCCTGTGTAAAGTAGGGGAGCATTTCCTTTAATACATCCTCTTTTACAAAGGTTGTGGCTGCATGGTCAAAATATATGTTTGTCATGAATCTTCCTTCTTTCTAATTGTCATATCCTTCGTCTTCAATGAGGTTTCCGCTTTTTGCGGCAGTTGTTGCCAGCGTGTCACAACGCTCGTTTTCGGGATGTCCGTCGTGACCTTTTACCCATATGAAGTCTATGTCGTGCCTTTCGAGTTGGCAAATGAGCCTTTTCAAAAGGTCGATGTTTTTCGCTTTTTCGGAGCCGGATTTTTTCCAGCCGTTGGCTTGCCACTTTTTAATCCAACCTTGATTTACAGAATCCACAAGATATTTGGAATCACTGTACAGAGACACTTTGCACGGTTCTTTGAGCATTTCCAGTGCTGTTATGGCAGCCAGAAGTTCCATACGGTTGTTTGTGGTGGTTTTGTAGCCTTG
>JAZNJU010000199.1:0-10718 GCA_045578205.1 Clostridia bacterium
GGCAGAGTTACCAAGGAGCAGTTTGCCACAATGGTTCTAAGAGCGGGAAACTACGGAGAATTCAACTGGGAAGATGCTTTCGACATACTGGTTGACGAGGGTATCATATCCACGGAGGAAGCACAGACAATGGATTTTTTCACCAGAGGAGATATGGCAAAAATAATCTATGAAGCAAAAAACAAAGGAATGATTGGATGAAAAAATTAATATCGGTAATAATTTGCTTTATCTTTATATGTCCAACGATTTCTTATGCTGAGGAAAACAAAATTCTAACAGACAAGTTAAGTTCAATTTGGCTTTCTCCGGAAGAAAATGCAGATGTCTTGGAAAAAATGAAAAAAGTAAACGAAGAAAAAATGAAAGAAGACATTGAATTGTATCTTATTGCTCCCGGATATGCGCGAGAGAAAATTGGTATTTCTGCTGATGATGAAAAAATGATAAGCCAAGTAAAGGAAATGTATTCTATAAAAGAAAATCAAATATTGAAAGTTTATCATATGAAAAATAATGATTATTCACTATCTTATGCGAATAACAATGCTTTTAGGTATTTAATTTCGGATGATTATTATTTATATATGGATTTGAACTTTGATTATCAGCAATACGAAATGGATGGAAGTTGGTATAAGGGACGTGATGTCAGCGATAACGTATCAATAGGTTTATATGTAATTCTCGATGATGGTTTTAATTATTTGAGAGATGTTGAAAAATTAAAAAATACATTTATGGGATTTGATATATCATCTATAGTTGATATAAAATTTGTTGCTTTTCATAAAAAGTGTACAGGACTATATATCGATTGTGGGAAAGAGGAATATGTGGTTTCTGTTTATAATGAATTGGCAAAAAACATAGAAACATATAAGTTGTATGATGCTAAAGAGTTTATGCAAAATATTTCTGATGATATTAATATAATGAACATTATAAAATCCACTTTCGAAGAAGAAGCATTAAGTTTGCAAAGCGAAGGTTTGCTCAACGGAACAGACAAAGGGCTGGATTTACTGAAGCCTCTCACCAGAATAGAAACTGCGACAATGCTTTTGCGTGCAATGGGTGAGGAAACTTTGCAGGAAGAAAACGTGCAGACGTTTGCAGATGTTTCCAATACGCACTGGGGTTACGGAGCGGCAGAAAAAGCATACAGCCTGGGTCTTGTAAGAGGAGTGGGAGACAATTTGTTTGCACCCGATGGCAGAGTTACCAAGGAGCAGTTTGCCACAATGGTTCTAAGAGCGGGAAACTACGGAGAATTCAACTGGGAAGATGCTTTTGACATACTTATTTCCGAAGGCATAATATCCGCAGAAGAATCACAGACAATGGACTTTTTCACCAGAGGAGATATGGCGAAAATAATCTATGAAGCAAAAAACAAAGGAATGATTGAATAAAAACACTTGTTTTTTCAATAAATATAATAACAACAGAAAGGAGGCTGAAAAAATGGCAAAATACGTATGTGACGTATGCGGTTGGGTTTATGATGAAGAGGAAGGTGCACCTGACCTGGAAATCGAGCCCGGCACAAAATTTGAGGATCTTCCCGATGATTTCGAATGTCCTTTATGCTCTGTGGGCAAGGATATGTTCTCGGAAGAATAATATCGGAAGTAAAAACAGGGCGTGTCTCAATTTTATTACTGAATTGAGACACGCTTTCTTTTTTGACCGATTTACAAAAATTCATTTCAGGTCTTCAAAACTTATACTGAAAGATTTTTTGATTTTATGAAAATCTTTCAGTATAGTGAAAGATTTTGTTGACTTTCGAAAAAACTTTCACTATAATAATATGTGAGGTGATTTTGTGATTTACAGAGAACACTACATTGAAGAAGTTCGTCCTTTTTACAATTCCGACTTGATTAAAATTATAACCGGTATCAGACGAAGCGGTAAATCCATTATTATGGAGCAGATTACGGAAGAACTTCGCAGAAAAAGTGATAATATTATTTATTTGAATTTTGAAGATAAAAAGGTTTCATCAAACATTAAAACATCCGATATGTTGATTGAGTACGTAGAAAAAAGGCGAAAAGACGGCAAGTGCTATCTCTTTTTTGATGAGATTCAGGAACTTGAAGGATGGCAGGATGCATGCAAAACTTTAAGACTGTATGATAATTCTATCTTTATTACCGGTTCCAATTCAAAATTGTTGTCAGGTGAATTCACAAAGGAATTGAGCGGAAGATTTGTATCGTTCCGTGTGCGTCCTTTTGTATATAAGGAAATATCAGAATATGCTTTGCAACTTGGCAAAGAAGTTTCAATCAGCGATTATCTTGTATGGGGCGGTTTTCCGAAACGCTTTGAATTTGAATCGGGTCCTGCGCAGGAGCGATATCTAAATGATTTAGATGATACTATTGTCATAAATGACTTGATTAAGAGATATAAAATCAAAAAAGTAAGTCTTTTTAAGAGTTTGGTCAATTTTGTTCTTCGCAGTAACAGCAGGATAATATCTGCTAATTCCATCCGCACTTATATTAAGCAGGAACACGAGCAATGCTCCATCAATACTATAATGAAATATATAGGGTATCTTGAGGAAGCATACATCATTGAGTCTGTAAAGCAGTATTCTACGAAAACCAAGAGGGAACTCAAATATTATTCCAAAATATATAACGCTGATGTTGCCTTGAATTCAATTCGTTGTATGAACAACAGATATGACATAACTCATAATCTGGAAAACATAGTGTATAATGAATTGATGTATATGGGATATGAAATATATGTGTACAACAATGCAGGAAAAGAAATAGATTTCCTTGCTTCAAAAGATGGAAAACAGTATTTCGTTCAGGTAGCATACAGTGTTGCAGACGATAAGACATATACAAGGGAGTTTGATGCATTTAAATATATTGATAATCTTTCACAAAAAATCATTATCACAAATGATGACATAGACTATTCCACAAGTACTGTCAGACATATCAAACTAAAAGATTTCCTTGTTATGACATCCCTGTAAAATAAATTCAATATAAGGGCGTGTCTCAATTTTATTACTGAATTGAGACACGCCGTTTTTAATTGATTTGTTCTATTTTTATAATGTTTGTATTGCCCGATTTTCCGTTAATCTGACCGCCTGTTAAAACAACATTGTCATTTTTGGAAAGGTGCAGTATTTCTTTTGCTTTTTTCAGCGAGTCGTAGAACATAACTTCAACAGATGAAAACTCCTCGCACATTACGGGAGTAACACCCCAACTTAAGTTGAGTTTGCGCCACACCTTTTCGCTTGTGGTGGTGCCCATAATATCCACGGGGGAGCGGAAACGGCTCACCATTCGTGCAGTAATTCCGCTTATGGAGTTAACTAGAATAGATTTGGGATCAAGCTCTATTGCCATGGAGCATGCAGAGTGGGAGAGAGCGTCGAGGTTGTTTCGTATTTTAAACTCTGTGGTTTTGAAACGCTTTGTGTAGTTAATTCTCTTTTCGGTGAATTCTGCGGTTTCCACCATGTTTTTAACCGCCTGAACAGGATATTTTCCCGATGCGGTTTCGCCCGAAAGCATAATTGCGGAAGTTCCGTCGTACACTGCGTTCGCCACGTCGGAAAGTTCTGCTCTTGTTGGTCTGGGGTTGTGTATCATGGATTCTAACATTTCCGTTGCGGTAATAACTCTCACACCCAAAAGACGGCATTTGTTAATGAGGTACTTCTGTATTGCCGGAACTTCGATAAACGGAATTTCCACTCCAAGGTCACCTCTGGCAATCATTATACCGTTAGCAACTTCGCATATTTCTTCAACGTTATCCACCCCTGAACGGTTTTCGATTTTGGCGATTATGTCTATTTCCTTTCCGCCGTTTTCGTCCAGAAATCCCCTTAAATCTTCCACGTCTTTTTTGCAGGACACAAAGGAAGCGGCAACAAAATCCACATCATTTTTTATGCCGAAAAGCAAATCTTCCTTGTCTTGCTCACTCAAGAATTCATGCTTCATAACTATCCCGGGAAAGTGCATACTCTTCCTGTCGGAAAGTTCGCCTCCCACAATTACTTTGCATATTGCTTCGGTTTCGTTTAGGTCGGATACTTCGAATATAACCATTCCGTCGTTTACGGTAATGCTGTCTCCGACTTTCAAATCCTTTGTGAGGTGTTCGTAGTTCACGGAAACTCTTTTTTCATTTCCAACTATGTCCTCTGTTGTAAAGGTGAATGTATCTCCGTCATTTACGGTAATCTTTTTGTTTTCAAAAGTTTTTATTCTGTATTCGGGACCCTTGGTGTCAAGCATAATGGCAATGGGGAGGTTCAGTTTCTCCCTTACTTTTTTTATAAGTTCAAATTTCTTGCCGTGTTCCTCATGTGTTCCGTGGGAAAAATTAAGCCTTGCAACATTCATTCCCTCAAGACACATTGCAGTAAGGGTTGCTTCGTCCTCGCAGGCGGGACCTATTGTGCAAATCAGTTTTGTTTTTCGCATGTATTACATCTCCTTGGTGTTTCGTATATTTATATTTTACCACTTTTTTCAATAACAATCAAGAAATTTATAATACTTGTCTTCTGCTTTCAGTTGTGATACAATATGGGATGTAAAAGGCAATGTTTTTATCCCATAACTAAACTGAGACGTTTCGGATTTTGTGAGGAGGATAAATTATGGACTATAACTACCACACCCACACAAAACGGTGTTCCCACGCAACGGGGGAGATGGAGGAATACATACAGCGAGCCATAGCCTGCGGAATAAAATACATGGGGTTTTCGGAACACGCTCCCTATGTTTCCTTTGACGGAACGGAGGCGTATTACAGACTTCCCGTGTCGCAGGTGCAGGACTATTTTTCGGAAATCGGTATTCTTGCAGAAAAATACAAAAATCAAATTGAAATTTCTGTGGGATTTGAAATGGAGTATTACCCAAAATATTTCAAAACCATGTTGGAAAACTGCAGAAAAGCAGGTGCACAGTATCTTATTCTGGGTGAACATTTTTTGAATGACAAGGGTAAGTCGGTCTATGTAAAAACAAAAAATAAAACCACCCTTAAGACCTATGTATCCCGAATAGTTCGGGGCATAAAAACGGGTGTCTACACCTACGTGGCGCATCCCGACATTATGCGCTTTACAGGAGATGGGAAAATCTATGCGGAAGAAATGAGAAAAATCTGTATTGCCTCAAGGGAGTGCTTCGTTCCTCTGGAAATAAATTTTCTGGGGATAAGGCAAAAGCGCGATTATCCAAATGAATTTTTCTGGAAAGTGGCAGGGGAGGAGAAGTGCCCCGTCACATTCGGATTTGACGCTCACGATACGGACAGTGCCTATGACGATAAGTCACTTGAAAGGGCAATGGAACTTGTACGCAAATACAATCTCAATTACATAGGAAAACCTCAACTTAAAAACATTATAAATACGTAAAACAGAGAACGGAGTGTCCTTGAAAATTAAGGCACTCCGTTTGTTTGGTATTCAATTATTCATAATCCACAACATCCACCCAGGAGAGCAGTAATTCGCGTTCCTTGGCATTGCCTTTAACGGACTGGGATGCAGCAACGATTGGCATCCACTTCTGAACATACTGTTTTGCAGTATCGCTTTTTTTGCAGAATAAATCCAGATATGTCTTTGCACCGTCGGTATCGTCTGCCAGACAGAACAGCATGTATGTTCTTGCGGCATCTGCGGAAGCATTTCCCTGGGTTGCGTGTGACCAGTCCAGAATGTATGCTGTGCCGTCTTTGCCGATTATGATGTTTGATGGGTTGAAATCACCATGGCAGACTTTGGTGTGTTTGGGCATACCCTCAAGACGTGTGTGGAGGTCATAACGGGTTGTCGCATCCAGGGAGGACTCACTTATTTTGCGGTTCATTTTGTCTTTCAACTTGTTAAGCAGGGGAGATTTCTTTGAGTGCACTTCCAGTTGAAGATTAACAAGAAGTTCAATGTACTCTTCTTTCTTGCCGGGGTTTTCTTCCATAAGTTGTGCAAGGGTTTTACCCTCAATATATTCGGACACGATTGCCCATTTTCCCTCTGCCATTGTGACTTCCAGAATCTTGGGGATGCTTAGCCCTGTTTCTTCAATTCTTGCCTGATTTAGTGCTTCGTTGAGGACGTCTGCCTTTGAATAGTTTTCGTCAAAAACTTTAATGCACTTTTCACCGTCACGGTATATTGTCTTATTATTTCTTACTGCAATAATTTCATCAAAATTCATAATATATTCCTCCTTTAGTTACGGCTTTTGGATTTTTTCTTTTCCGATGTCGGAACTGCCTTTTCTTCAAAGTGCTTGCCGTAGTATGCGTTCAGATACATCTGCTTTATTTCTGCCATAAGGGGATATCTGGGGTTGGCTCCGGTGCACTGATCGTCAAATGCTTGTTCGACCATTTCATCAAGGTTGCCGAGGAATTTATTTTCGTCTATGCCGTAGTCTTTGATGGTGTTTTTGATGCCGACTTTTGCTTTGAGGTCGTTTATCAGTTTGATGAGACCTTCAAGTTTCTTTTCATCGGTGTTTCCGCTAACGCCAAGGTAATCTGCAATTTCAGCATAACGGGCGAGAGTGTGCGGGTGGTCATACTGGGAGAATGTACCCATCTTTGCAGGAACTTCGCTTGCGTTGAACCGCATAACTTCTTCGATCATAAGAGCATTGGCGACACCGTGGGGGAGATGGTGGAACGCACCGAGTTTGTGTGCCATGGAGTGGCAAATTCCGAGGAATGCGTTTGCAAATGCCATACCTGCCATTGTAGCCGCATTTGCCATTTTTTCTCTCGCTTCGATGTCTGTCTGACCGTTTTCGTATGCTCTGGGCAGATATTCGAATATAGTTTTCAATGCTTTTAGGGCAAGAGCGTCTGTGTAATCCGTTGCAAGCATTGCGGCATATGCTTCAATGGCGTGAGTTACAGCGTCTATACCCGAGGCGGCTGTAAGACCCTTGGGTGCAGACATGTGGAAGTCTGTGTCAACAATGGCCATGTTTGGCATGAGTTCGTAGTCAGCCAAGGGATACTTAACTCCCGTCTCTTCGTCTGTGATAACTGCAAAAGGAGTAACCTCGGAACCTGTACCTGCAGATGTGGGTATTGCAATAAAGTATGCTTTTTCACCCATTTTCGGGAATGTATATACTCTTTTTCTTATGTCTATAAATCTCATTGCCATATCCATAAAGTCTGCTTCGGGGTGTTCGTAGAGAACCCACATAATCTTTGCAGCGTCCATTGCGCTTCCGCCCCCAAGGGCAATGATTGTGTCGGGTTTGAATGCTTTCATCTGCGCGGCACCGTTTTTTGCATTAAGAAGGGTGGGGTCAGGCTGAACATCAAAGAATGTTGAGTGAACAATTCCCATTTCGTCGAGTTTGTCGGTTATGGGTTTTGTATAGCCGTTTTCATAGAGGAATGTGTCTGTTACGATAAACGCTCTCTTTTTGCTCATTACGGTTTTTAGTTCATCGAGCGCTACGGGCAGACAGCCTTTCTTTATATATACTTTTTCGGGTGCACGGAACCAAAGCATGTTTTCCCTTCTTTCTGCTACTGTTTTGATATTTAAAAGATGTTTCACACCAACATTGTCCGACACGGAGTTACCTCCCCAGGAACCGCATCCGAGTGTAAGGGAGGGCGCGAGTTTGAAGTTGTAGAGGTCGCCGATACCTCCGTGAGAAGAAGGAGTGTTGACCAAGATACGGCAAGTCTTCATACGCGAAGAGAAACCTTCCAACTTCTCTTTTTCTGTAATTTCGTTGAGGTACACGGACGATGTGTGACCAAAACCGCCGTCTTCAACAAGTTTTTCCGCTTTGGTGAGAGCATCGTCAAAATCTTTTGCTTTGTACATTGCAAGAACTGGGGAAAGTTTTTCGTGAGCAAATTCTTCGGAAAGTTCAACGCTTTCCACTTCGCCGATTAGTATTTTTGTGCCAACGGGAACTTCTATACCTGCAAGTTGTGCAATTTTATGTGCGCTCTGACCGACGATTTTTGCATTTAATGCACCGTTTATAATAATGGTTTTTCTAACCTGTTCTGTTTCTTTTTCGTTTAAGAAGTAGCAACCTCTTGAGGCAAATTCTTCTTTAACTTCGGGATAGATGCTTTCAAGAACTATCACGGACTGTTCCGAAGCACAAATCATACCGTTGTCAAATGTCTTTGAATGGATAATTGAGTTTACAGCCAGAAGAATGTCTGCGCTGTCGTCTATTATTGCGGGGGTGTTTCCTGCTCCTACACCAAGTGCGGGCTTTCCGCTGGAATAAGCCGCCTTAACCATTCCGGGACCGCCTGTTGCAAGTATGATGTCGGCTTCTTTCATTATTGTGTTTGTCATTTCAAGACTGGGAACATCAATCCAGTCGATTATGCCCTCGGGTGCTCCTGCCGCAACTGCCGCTTCGAGCACAAGTTTGGCTGCCGCTATTGTGCAGTTCTTTGCTCTGGGGTGTGGAGAGATTATAATGGCATTTCTTGTTTTGAGTGCAAGCAAGCACTTGAAAATTGCTGTTGATGTGGGATTGGTTGTGGGAATAACCGCCGCAACCACGCCGATGGGTTCTGCGATTTTTTTAAGTCCGAATGCTTTGTCTTCTTCGATGATACCGCAGGTTTTGGTTTCTTTGTAGGCATTGTAGATGTATTCGGAAGCATAGTTGTTTTTAATGACCTTGTCTTCCACAATACCCATGCCTGTTTCTTCAACTGCCATTTTTGCAAGAGGAATTCTTGCTTTGTTTGCAGCGGATGCCGCAGCAAGGAATATTTTGTCAACCTGTTCTTGCGTGTAGGTTGAAAAAACCTTCTGTGCCTTTTTTGCGCGAAGAATTGCTTCTTCAAGTTTTTCAACGCTGTCTACAATTTCGTAATTCTTCTTAACCATTTTTTATCCTCCTGAACATAATAAATAACATTTTTATAGTCTATGGACATTTGCAAATTTGTATGTGAAAACCTTGTCCGTTTTTCTTACATTGAAATTTTATCACTTGTTTTTAGTTTGAGGAATTCTTAAAATGTTTAATTGGTGTTATCAAAATTGATAACGCTAAAATTAAGAGGTGTAAAAAATCCGCTTGAATTCTTTACACCTCATATCAATTATTGGATATTTTTTTTGATGGAATCACAGAGTTTTTCAATAAATCTCAGGTCAACTTCAGTGAGTTTGTATCCTTTTTTGTAAATCAGGATGTCTTTGTACACCTTTTTGTTTTCGACGCATTTCTTTTGAATGAGGTTGTACCTTTTGAGCAAACTTTCGGGAGCGGGCGATACCCACATAAATGTTTCAGGGTTTTTACTTAGCAAATCAAACTGGCTTGCACGCTCGAAGATGTATATTCTCCTGTCGATGTTGTCGGGCAGTTCCTCCTTGATTACTTTCGACATCGGCATGGATGGAACAAAAGGATCCGCATGGGCAATCTCAATATGGTCTGTAAGGTCGCTGAAGGTGATTTCCTCTTTTTTTGCAAGGGAACTTTCGGCACTCATCATGAGAGAATAGGAAAACTCTGTTACAATTTCGTGCAAAAATCCTTTTTCTTCAAGCATCGCCTTGAAGTACTTGTCATAGTTTTCTGCATAACGAATAATTCCCAGTTTGTAATCGTGATTAATCATATTGTGAATAGTTCTCTGGGAGTTTGTTTCTTTGTAGAATATTTCTGCAGGCTCTTGGGTAAGGGTTTTGGAAAATTCGGTAAAGGCTTCCGAAATATAGCAGGCGCGGGGAACAGAAATGGAAAATCTCTGCTTGCTGGGACTGCCGTCCTTGTAGTGCTTTTCCACATATTCAATCTGTTTGAGAATCCCTTTTGCGTAACCTATGAATTCCTCACCCTCGGGCGTTAGACACATGCCTTTGTTTGTTCTGTCAAAAATACTTATTCCCAAATCCGACTCCAGTTCTTTTATGGAACGGCTGATGTTGGGAACAGCAATAAGTAGTGTCTCCGATGCTTTGTTAAGAGAACCTGCTTTTGCAACTTCTACTGCATATTTCATGTGTAATATGTTCATAATCGTCCCTGCCTTATATACAGCGTTATTTTATTATTATACCAAAGGAAGCCCGTAAATTCAAGGACCCGGTAGCAGTTTGTTTGGAAAATGACGTATGGTATGTGTTACATAGCACGTAAAATGTAAAATCGACAAAACCATTAGAGTGTTTTGTCGATTTTGGTGCGGATAACAGGACTTGAACCTGCATGAAGTTGCCCTCACATGGACCTGAACCATGCGCGTCTGCCAATTCCGCCATATCCGCATAATTATTAAATTGTATCTTTTTACAAGTTTAGTCTGCCAGCCATCAACTGCAACGATTCGCCTTCGTGCCGTAGAGGGCACTCGGCTTATCGGCAGTTTTGCCATAAGTTCCACCAGACCGCGCATCTTCGCCAAAGGCTCGATTTACGGGGTGTCACTTAAATTCCGCCATATCCGCATATAGAATATTAAATTATAGTGCAACAACCTGATAAAAAAATCGCACACCAAATATATCTCTTGTATATTCGGCATGCGGTAGAATTGGTGCGAGCAGTGGGACTTGAACCCACACGTCATAAACACACGCCCCTCAAACGTGCCTGTCTGCCAATTCCAGCATGCTCGCGTTTCAACAGAAATTAGTATATCATACCGTACGGCGTTTGTCAACAAAAATTTTT
>JAZNJU010000200.1:0-46047 GCA_045578205.1 Clostridia bacterium
ACCACAGTATCCTTCAAAGTACCTACCGCCATACCAATAACCACAGTAGGAAATCTTCCATTTGCTACATCTGTTGATGATAGGGGTTGCAAAGTTCCTTTTATTGTGGTCCAAGAACCATCCGCTGCCAAAGGAACGGTGCCATCTTCATAATCTATGAGTTTGCTTGTTGAGTTATTTCCCCAAGTACCATCCCATACACCAACACGTATATTTACAGATTTGTCTGTTGTAAGATTTCGCGCGGCAAACTGAATAACATAATTTTCGCCTTCATTAAATCCTTGTTCTGCATTAATATATGAACCCTTTGCGTTGTTAAGGGACATACCTCCCAAAACTCTATGACCCGTGTTTGCAGTTATATCTGACGTTGCCTTATATGCATATCCTGCAAAGTTTCCATATGTTCCACTCCACTCGTTTTTAGTCTGTTCTGTTGTACTGCAGTGGTAGTTAGGATTGTTTGACCATAAGTTTGCATTTCTTGGATTTATTATAAGGTTTTCAGGCATTTCGCCAACTACATAATCATCGGTATTTTCCAATGCACCTGCAACTGTGAATGCAAGCGTCTTCTGCCATGTTGTTTCTGCGTCTATTTCAGTAGTTGCTCTAAGATAATATGTGCCCTCTGCAACATCATCAGTTGCGGAAATCACAGCAACACCGTCTTCATTAACAACGGTAAGACCTTCTACTTCGTCACCGTCTGCACCAAATACTGTATAGGTAAAGTCCTGTGTAAGGTAACCTGTGGAGTCAACCTGGTTAAGAAGTTTTGCCTGATATCTTGTTTCAAGTCCCTTGATTACAGTTGCATCTGCAAGTGCAGATATTGTTATATCATAGGGAACTTCCTTCGATATATACGGTTTAAGGACGCCGGTATGGTTACTATTGAGTTCAATTCGAGCATTGACAGGTGTTCCATTTACAAAACCAAAGCGGATGCTCGGAGCATAAGATGTCTTAGATGTTGTGAGTTCAGGAATAGCAGGGAGTGTTACTTTGATTTCATTCCATTCACCATCATTTGATATATCCACTATTCCATCTTCATATTCCGGAACTTCCAAAATGTCGTTAGCAGTTCCGCTATATGTACCATTCCAGATACCCATATGAAGTTTAGCAGGAATATCGAGATTTAAATTACGTGTTGCAAAAGCAAAAACATAATGTTCACCCAAAGCATATTCTGCAGGTGCAAGGTTACCTGTACTTATTAAAAATCCGGCACCTGCATAGTGTGATGGAGCAGAAACTTCGCTTTTGGTATAGAGTTCAACTCCAGTACTCACATCGTTTTTAGTATCACTGTTCTGATATGAGCGAGAATTGTACCAAAAAGAGTTTGCCGACGGTGATATAACAAGGTTCGTAGGCATTTCACCTTTTACATGATCCCCTGCAAAAGGATCAAAAGCCGATTCTGTTTCTTCAGCAAAAACTGCAGTAGGCAGTACCATTGTTGTTACCATAAGTATGGTAACAAAGATTGATATCAATCTTTTCATTTTTCATTACTCCTTTTAAAATAAATTTTACAAGGTATTACAATTTTTAACAATCAGTATTTTGGTTTTGAAAATTATTAAAGATTACATCCGGGTGTACTCGTCAGCACACCCGGGAGTTGTTGAAAACTTAGTTGAAATCAAAGGAACCAAGATGCTCTGTTGCAATGAATATTTCCTTTGTTTTTTGAAGTCTTGTACCCTCGTTGAGAACTACAAGGTTACCGTCGTTCGCAACGATGAGGTTTCCGTGCTGCCAGTCGTAGGTGAAACTCTTGTTGAGTTTAAGAAGTACATCGTTTATACAAATCATATTCACGCCGTTCTTGTTGTATACGGGAGTGGATATTGTGTTTCCATCCAGAGTAACAGAAGCACTTGCCCCGCTCATACTTACTGTGGAAGCAAACATTTTTTCTAATGTATCTTTAGTTACGAAAACCTCGTTGGCATCGTTTGCCACGGGAGCAGCGGAAATCTCGTAGAGACCTTTATTTGTCATAATTCTCTTGGAATTAACATTTACTATGGCATAGTCTGTAAATTCCTTTGCATACACATCGTAAATAGCCTTTACGGAATCTTTGAGACCTTGAACCTTGTGTGCTTCAAACTCTGCACTTCCGGGAAGAGTTCCGCTGTAGGGCAGGTATTTAACGCTTGTTCCGCCCTCGTAGATACAGGTTACAAACTGGTTGGAACTGGAAAGTTCTGTTCCGTCTACATCGGGATAGATGAATATGGGTTTATCGTCTATAAACACCGTGATGTAGTTACCTGTACCAAGTTTAACTCTTCCGAAACGGAAACTGTGACGTTTTCCGTCTACCACGTGGTAATCGTAGGTCTGTATTATCTGGTTCGCACTTCCCGTTACTCTCTGGAGTTCTATGAGGTTGTGCTTAAGTACAATGTAGTAACCCATGTTTACACTTGTGTACTGGTTACGGTCGTTGTACATACTAAGTCCCAAACTCATCCATGCAGTTTCGGGGAGTTCCACCTCGGCATCGAAACAGTAGACAACGTTACCTGTTGTTGCATCAAGGCTGTTTGTACCCACGAAATGATTCTTGTATTCGTCATTTTCGATAAGTACATAGTCCTTTGTAACGGTAAGGTCACCGTCCCACTCGTGGGGAATGAAGTGTGTGGACAAATCCATGTAACCCGAATTGATGAAATCGGGGTTGGAAAGATAACCCGAAACCATCTCTGCGTAGGAATCGAGTTTTTCCTGAGTGAGCATGGGGAGGTTACCCTTTGTGAAGAACTTCAGGAAGTTTGCATACTGGGTGAGTTTCTGCTTGGTTCCTATCTTGTAGTCACCGGCTACCGTTCCCTCTCTTATGAGGTCTGCTCTCTTAAGTGCTGTGGAAACCGCAAGTTCTGCGCTGTAGGTATCCAGCGCTTCGCCAATGGCTGTTCTGAATGCCCACACACCGCTTTCGGACTTCCAGGAGTCTCTGAACTCTTTGGAGGAGTTCATGGCTTCAACCTTCCAGTAGTAGGTTGTGCCCTTTTCCAGACAGTCAAGAGTGGCTGAGCAGTGATAAACAGTATCGTCATACACTATGTCGGTAAAGTTTATATCCTTTGCCACAGTAAGGCGGTACTTACTTGCACCGTAGGCATTTTCCCAAACAAACTCATGGTCTTTTACAGATACTGCATCCGCACCGTTACGGGGATAGAGCATCTTGAATGGTGATGTGGTTTCGTCCAGAACTCTGTCGGTCTTAAGACCGATATTATCCATAGAGAAGTTGTTTTCGTTAATAAGATCGGGGAACCTTTGTGCAAGTTCGCTGTCTGCCTTAAGTCTCCAGTCGTGATTGTCAGGATCCACGAACATATCCAGATTGTCGAACACGAGGTTATCTTTAAGGTAAGAGAACTGCTGTTCCTGTTTACCGATTTTGAAAGGACCTGTTCTGAATGCCATGTTTTCATATACCTTGGTAAACTTCTTGGGGTTGACACCGCTCATTTCCTGTTCCATGGTGGGGAATGTCTTGTAATAGAGTTCCTTGTTGGGAAGGTTGGCAAGCGTCTCCTCAAGAGGATAGTAGGTACTCATTGTAATGGTTTCGTTCGTTCTGTACTGGTGGTCAATCAGGTTAACCGGGTTTGTAACATCGATGGCAAAGTTCCAACGGTGAAGAGTTGCACCTGCACCATTGGAGTTGAATGCAGTCTTTGTACCCATGAAGATGTTACCCTGTGCAGAACATCCGCTCTGAGCATCGTCCCAGTAGAGAGCAATCTTGGCGTTATATACCATGGGTTCTATGGAGGGCAAATCGTGGAAGTAGTTATAGTTTGCCTGTGTTCCTCTAAGAAGCATACTTCCGCCCCAGTAAACAACGGCACAGTCGTCGTTTTCTCTGGTGAAGTTGGTGATTTCGTTGTACTCTATGGTTTGCAGCGCACCCCAGGGGCGGATACCGTTACCGGTACCGTTTGAAATGTTGTTGTTGCGGACGGTTATACCTGTACCTCTGACAGATATAGCCTCCCACATACTCTTCTGCGCAACGCGGTTTATGAAGTTATCTTCTATAAAATTGTTGGCAGGTTTGAGAAGGTCAACGTCACCGCCGCCCATATCTATTGCTTCCATACCCATGTTGTAGAAGTTACAACCTCTTACATCGCAGTTGTAGGAAGCGTTCTTATTCTGCTTGTTCCAGTGGTTTTTACCTGTTTCGGCAGGGGTACCGCCGGCATATCTTACACCTTTTACACCAATATTTGTAAATGTGCAGTTTATAACGTCGACATTGTCTACATTCATTGCAAAGAAAGCGGTTCCGCGGAACTGGTCAAAATGAAGATTTTCAAATGTAATGTTCTTTGCACCGTCCACATGAAATGCAGGTGTTTCTGCAACGGATAATTCCACGGTTGCATCCTTTAAGGAATAGGGAGGATAGAAGTAGAGAAGCATATTCTCTCTGTCGATGTAGAATTCTCCGGGGATGTCGATTTCTTCCAGGAGGTTGTATGCCGCCCAGCGTCTTGTCATATAACTTGTGAGGGCGCCAACGGGATTGTCTATGAGAGTTACTGTTCTTTCTTCGGGATTTACGCTCTTTATGGTCATTCTGGAAAATGAGTAGTCATAGGTAGGAAATCCTGCAAACCAGTAATCTTTTGCCTCGGTCCAGCGTGAGGGCTCGGCATCTTCATAGTAGAAAGTTTTGTCATTTAACGCCTTGGTCCATCTTGCGTAGTGACGGTCGTTGGGCCAACGTGAGAGCGACTGCTCCTTGCCGTCCACATACACACAGTTGTACTCAGAGGCTTTCAGGTAGTTACCTTCTGTATTCTGATTTAACTGATAGTTATTGTTTACATTGTGAGACTGGAAGATGTGTCCGGCATCAAGACCTTGTGCTCCAAGGTCAACTACAATGAGTTTGTCGCGGACATCTTCGTAGAGTCTTTCTCTTACCTTTTCGTCGGTTACGGGCTGTGCATTTGTGACATCTATTACCTGCGATGCCTTGAACACTGCCTTTTCGCCCTCATAACCTTTGATGGTAAGGGGTTTTTCCGCCGACACACCGGAGTATGCGGCATTTAATGTTGTTACATTACTTACTCTGTATGTTCCTTCCCTCAGGATGATGTTTACAGCCTTGCCCAGAGCCAGTTCGTTCTTGGCAATGGAAAGTGCCGCATCCAGCGTTCTTAAGGGTGCATCTATACTGCCGACAGCACTGTCGCTTCCGGATGTAACAGACACATAGAGGTCTGTTACACCGTCTGCAGCAAAGGTAGGAATAGCAGAAAAAATCATAAGTAATGCAAGAAATGTTGCAAGTAATTTTTTCATATTATTTCTCACCTTTCATTATCTGTACACAACAGTTGCAAGGAATCCGCCAAACCAGTGAGCAACAGTTGCAACATGGTCGTACTCACCGGGAACAAGTGTGTTTTCATATGCTATGATATCTTTTGTTGTAGCCTGACGGAAAGTAAGAGAACCGCGGGCATCTTTTTCAGCAATGAATACAACGGATGTTGCAGTAAGAGGATATACTCTTGTGCTTGTTACGTAGTCCATATTGCTGTAATCAAAGTCTTCCATGTTGAGGGTCTTGCTTTCGAAAACTTTCATTGCCTTGTCGGTTATGCTCATTACACCGCCGTAGGATGCTGTGTCGTAACCGCCGTCTCTGCCGAATGCGTTCTTTTCGTCATAGTCAAACGCTATTCTCATGGTGTTTACTTCGCCAAGTGCATTGGTGCTGTAACGTACTATGTCACCTGCCTGAAGTTCATTGTAAGTCCTGGGACCAACTTGTGAAGCGGGTTTTGCTTCGTCTATCTGGCTGTTTTCGGTATCAAGCATTATTGCGTCTACATTAATCTTGAGTTCTTCTTTCTTGGCACTATTCTGCTTGAGAACGTAACCTTCAAGAATCACAACAGGATCTTCGTCGCTGTTTATACCGTTCTTAATCTTTGTGATGAGAAATGCAGAAGATTCTCCGGGATTACCGCTTCCTCTCGCATTTTGTCTCTGTACCATGATTTCGGGGCAGGAATCCTTTGCAGTTCTGGAGTAACCGTCTATTGCAAAATAGGAGTTCTCGGGGAACGAGGGCTTGGTTACTATGCTGAAAAGTTTGTCATCGTCGAAATCGTCGGGATTTGTGGGAACCTTGTAGAACTTGGTGTTTGCATCGTGTGTGAGTATGGAAACACGGGGTCCTGTCTGGCTTCCGTCTGATCTTATAGTGTATGCCGCACCGTTACCTGCGTTGCTGTAGATGTAGAAGTGCTTCCACACATATTTATCCCAGTCTTCATTGGACATATTTCCCTGTTCGAGATGTTCAATATCGTGTGTAACCTTGTACCATCCGCGCTTGTCGTCTGCGGCATCTGTGCCGTAGGGGGCAGGTGTTGTTATGCTTGTAACAATGCCGTCTTTTTCCACGTAGAGAACAGGTTTTGCCTGGTTTGCCTTAAGTTCTGCCAAAGCGTCCTCAACATCTGTTCTTTCACCGTTTAATGTAATTCTTTCGGAAAGACTAAACACGGTAATCTTGGCATTTTCGGTGTACAACTTAACCGCATAGGATGAAGAAAGGCCTGAGGATGTGTCTGCAGAATCAAGAAGAATTGCAACTTTGTCTGCTGCAGCCTCGCCTGCATATTCAACCCAGACGATTTTGCCGTATGTATTCATATACAGGTTGTGAAGAGCATTGTACTTAACAGAATTTTTGTTTGTTGCTTTTTCAAAGGCTTCTGCTGCATAGATTTCACCGTTTGCAGTTTCGTAGGCTTCGCCGTCGAAAGAGTAAACTTCAACTGCGGATAAAACATCTCTGCTCACGATTACCTTTGCATACTCGCCGCCTTTACTTGCAGCAACACTAAGTACATCACCGACTTTTATATCGGATACGGAAAGTGCATTGCCTTTTGTATCCGAAATGTCTACATTGGCATATTTTTCGCCCTCTTCAAGGTCTATGGACTTGATTTCATCTCCTATGGGAGAGAAGTTTAATTTGTTGTAGACAGTTGTGTCGGAAACAGTGGAAATATACATATTCTTCATATCTTCCACAATAACAACTTTTCCTGCAGAGGTATCTTCAAGAATGGTGATTTTGCCGTCTTCTATGTCAAAATCGCTTGCAGTATAGGACTTTGTGAAAGCGCCGTTGTATATCATCTTTGCGCTCTTGCCTATATCTTCGGAAACTGTCTTGCTTCCTTTGGTGTATTTAATAACACCGTTTGAATAAGAAAGGAAGTCATCGGAAGAAATTTCTATTGCTTCGTCTTCTGCTACTGCGTGCAAAAGAATGTTTTTGCCTTCTGTTTTAACATCATAGTATGCAGTAACGTATCTGCCTATGAGAGAACGGAATCTCTTGCTGTTTTGTGAATGAGAAAGTGTTACAGAGCCAATCTGCATATAGTCGCTTCCGACTTTTGTAGCAGAATTGAGGCAGGTTATACCGTTGTCGGTTATGATACCCTCAACGCAGTCGATACCCATGATTTCTTTCATAAAGGAATTTTCTTTACTTCCTTTAACTTCGATATTTTCATCGGTAACACCGACAAGTTCGCCGACACCGACTTCCATTGCGTTGCAGATGATTGTGATTACATCTGCCTGTGTTATAAAATCGTTGTAAGCGGAGGATACACCTGAAAGAAGTTTGAGTCTGTTTGCTGCTGTGAGATATCCTGCAGGATATCCGCCGTACATCTGTGCCATGGTGTCATAGCCGAGTGTATCTACTATTACCTTTACTGCTTCGGAGGTAATAAGTTGGAGGTCGGGTGCAAAAAGGTTTTCGCCTACACCTCTCATGTAGCCTGCGTTTTTAACTGCTACGATTGCTTCGTAGTATTCATTGGCAGGGTCAACGTCACCAAACATGGATACTGTGGGTTCCACAGTTCCTGCAGGTGTGTCGCCGAAGTTTTCTTCGCGCCACTGGTTTGTATTGTCCTCGTCAATAAGTCTTGCGGTCTTTGCCATTATGTATGCAAATTCCGCACGGGTGAGTTTTTGGGCGGGAGCGTATCTGCCGTCTTCTATTATTCCCAAACTCATAAAGAGTTCTTCTGTTTCGCTATATGCACTTACGGTTTCTGCACTGTCATCGGCAGATGCAAAAGCAGGTGCCAGAGTGAGCAAAAAGCACAGAATAAGTGCAATAGAAGTTAATCTCTTCATCATTAGCCGTTTACCTCCATTACGTTATAGTTTAGTATGTCTGCAATAACTCTTGCTGCCTGTGAACGTGTGCAAACGTCCTTTGGTCTGAAAGTATTGTCGGGCATACCGTTTATCATGCTGAGCATGCTCAGGTATCCAACGGAATTCTTTGCGTAAGGTGCTATGCTGTCTGCATCTGAATAGGCAAGGGAGCCTTCTGCATCATCACCCATACCGAGAACTCTTGCTATCATAACGCACATATCCTCACGGGTAACGGCTTCGCCAACACCGAATCTGCCGTCCTCTTTACCTGTGATAACACCGTTCGCTGCTGCAACGGATACATAATCCGCATACCAGGAGCCTGAAACCACATCGGCAAAGCCAGACTGTGCTCCGCCTGTAAGGTCAAATGCTTCTACCAGAATTTTAACAAATTCTTCTCTTGTTACTGCCTTTTCGGGGTTGAAGTTGCCGTTTTCGTCACCTTTCAAAACATCGAGTTTTGCAAGGAACTGAATATTGACAAATGCCCAGTGGCTTTCGGAAAGGTCATTGAAGTGAATATCCTTTGTGCCGGAATTTTCTTCCTTAACAACAGGTGTGGGTGCACTTACGGAAGGACCTGTCACGGAGGGGCGTCTTGAGGGAGCGCTGTAATCATCGTCGTCTTCCTCTTCTGCGGAATACTCATTTGCAAGGATATCTTCAAGTTCTTTCTTTGTAAGTTCCTTGTGAGCGATTTCGTCTTCGTACATTTCCTTTGCATCAGAAGCAAGATATCCCTTGGCTTCTATGCCTGCCGCTTTTAAGTTTTCTTCTGTGAGAAGTTCTGTAACGTAACTTGTTCCCAGATAGTCGGTGTCGGAAATTGCCGCAAGAAGTGTAGCCTCGCAGAATGCGGAAACTGCCTCTGCCTTTGTCTGTGCAGCGGAAACTGCGGAAATAACTTTTGCCTTTCCTGCATCTGTTATATCTTCAACATATACCTCGGTGTAGAGTGTTGCGCCATCTGCATCCACTTTGTCAAGTCCAAGAAGTGCAGCATACACAAAGGAACCGTCTTCGGTGTTGAGTGCTACATCTTGGGAAGGTACGTTTCCAAGAGAAAGTACGCAGGCAACCTTGAAGTTGTCTTTGAGGTTTTCGTCGGTGAATACCTCGCCTGCTCCTACCATTGCCTTTATGACTTTGTCAAGGTTTTCCTTGTCGGTCTTTTCATAGAGAGTGTTTTGGGCATCGATGTAGGGGATATATTTAGGGAGATTTTCTTTGAGTTTTCCGTTTGTATCTTCGTTTAATTCTTTTATTATGTCTGTGAGAATCTGTCCATTGTCTATAACTACTTGGAAGTTTTTACCGAACATTATGTCGCCTGTCTTGTAGGCACGGATGTAGTATGTACCTTCGGGGGTTGCAGGGTCAAATGTAACGGTGGCATTGCCGTTTTCAGTAGAAATATCAATCAAACCGTCTGTATTTTCATATCGCAGGTCGCTTTCGATAACCGCCCATGAAATATCCTGTGTGAGTCCGTCGGTTAAACCCGCCTTGTCTACAAGGCTTGCAGAAAGTGTCAGAGTGTCGAGTGATGTGTAGTATTCCTTATCTTCGCTTGTGCGTGTAAGTGTTATGTCGTAGGGCTCGCCTGCAACTTCCGCACCCGGAACATAGTCTTGTTTCTTTGGTTCAAGAACAGTAAAGGATATACCCTTTCTTACAGAGGAATTCACGGTGCTTTCTGCAACGATGCAGTAGTTTCCGCTATTTGCCGCGCTTCCGATGGTGAGTTTATTGCCGTCGAAAGTGAATGCACCCGCTGTTTCTATCTTTTCTGTTCTTTCTTCGTTTGTTACATAATACTTAATCTTGGTCTGGTCCAGAGCACCAACTTTTCCAAGTGGATTTAATATGCTTGCAGTAAGATTTACTTCTGCACCCACTTCAAGAGCACCGCTAAAATCTCCTTCAAGTTCTATGGAAGCAGGTTCTTCCTTGCCTACGAGTGCCAGAGGACCGTTGTTTGCTGAAAGGTTGATTGCAATAGCATTTCCTGCAGTAACACCAGCAGGGAAACCAAACACGAGACGGGGTTTATACTCTGTACCTGTTGTACCGGGCATTATGAATGTAAATTCAAGTATTGTCCAGTTTTCTTTGTCGGTAACTTCAACACCATCTGCGCCGTATTCCAGAGAATAGTTTGCATTGCCCCATGCACCGGAGTTAATAAGGGATGCGTTTACCTTTACTGAGTTTGTTGAACCATAGTTCTTTACGGGCATCCTCAGAATAAGTTTTTCGCCTGCGGCAACCTTGAAGTTGGAATCAACATAATCGCCGCCGCTTGTTCTGAAAAGACAGCCTGCCAGTTTTCCGTCAAAGCCGGAACCTGCAGTAGTTTCTGATTTGACGTCCCAGATATATATACCCGGTGTGGTGGTTACGGGACTAACTGCTGCAGTATTAAACTGATTGAAGTTTTCTGCCTTTGTGGGATTTGCAATAGCATTGCCCAATGTTGCAACTGAGTCTGCATACGGTGCATCATCGGTTGCGTCGGCAAAGGATATTACCGGCATAACAGAGAGCATCATTGCAAGAACAAGGATTGTGCTTAAGATTCTCTTCATTTCTTACGTCCTTTCTTGGTAGGCTGCGGGGCGATAAGGACATCGCCCCCCACACACCTTAAATAAAATTTATTTATAAAAGTTTTTAAATCCGCCTGCAAGTGGTACGAGACCGTCTTTCCAGGTGAATATTTTATAATAGTAACACTCTGTCATTTTTCCGCTTGGCACTGTGCTTGTTATGTCATGTGTTGAGCCTTTCACAGCGTCGGTTATGTTGTGGACATTGGCAAACACCAAATTGTCGCCCGTGTCATAACCTGCAACATAGGTTGTGAAAGATAATTTGTCTGCACCGTGGTAAGTGACTGTGTATGTAATGTCATTTCCTGCAAACTGAGGCTCAGAAACCGTGATATCCGCAGGTGCAACTTCGATTAACATACCCTTTCTTAAGTTGGGATTGTCAACGCTTTGCGCAATTATGTAGTACTCACCGGGTTCTGCGTTGGGTCCTATTTTAAGAACTTTCTTTCCGGAAACATCGCTAAAGGTAAAGTCTCCGGGATTATCCATTATTCCGTTTCTTCCGGAGTTTGTAACGTACCAATCCAGTTTGTCGGAATTTGTTGCATCGGAAGTGCCCAATATGTCGGTAACAGATGCTTTAACTGCAAAAGTTCCGCCCGCCTTTACAGGGAGAGCATCCTGTGTTGTAAGTGATATTTCAAGAGGCTCGGCTCTGCCGACAAATGTCTTGGAAATACCGCTTGTCGCAAGGTTAATCTTTATGGCGGTTCCTACCGGAGTATCCTTGGGGAAACCGAACACAAGACGGGGACTGTACTCTACACCGGGAGTACCGGGCATTACAAATGTGAATGTGAGTTCCGTCCAGTTATTCTTGTCTGTAATGCTGACACCATCTGCACCGTATTCAAGCGAATAACTTGCGCTGTTCCAGTTGCCGGAATTAATAAGAGAAGCATTCACACGTACAGAATCTGTAGATCCTGCATTTTTTACTGCTATCTTAAAGATGAGTTTTTCTCCTCCCGGAACGGTAAATTCAGGATCAATATAGTTTTCTCCGCCTATTCTCATTACACAACCTGAAAGGTATCCGTCGTATTTTGCAGTTTCAGCCAAAGCACTCTTTACGGTCCAGGAATAGGTTTTCCTTAAATCTGTAATTTGCGGATAGAAACTGCTTGTATTGAACTGGTTGTAGTTTGTAGCCTCGGCAGGGTTTGCAATTGCATTCTTGGAAGTTATCTCAGAATCCACATATATTGGAACTGTGATTTCTGCTATGGTAAATGTCTTTACACCGTCCAGAGATTGCTTTTCACCTGCAAACTCTCTGGAAATGCTTACCGCACTTACTTTCCAATAGTAGGTATCCACAGGAAGCATAGGAAGTCTTATGCTGTTATACAAAGTCTGGGTTTCATATACCACACTGTTAAAATCGGGGTCTGTTGCAACAACCACATTGTAGCGGTTTGCACCCTTTGATGTGCTCCACAAAAGTGTTACGCCTGTTCCTCGGTCAACAAGTTTTTCCCTGTTTTTGGGGTATATGGTCTCAAAGTCGCCCATTTCGATTTCTCTTGTAAGACCGATTTTATCTATGTCGAAATTGGCTGTATTGAGCAGGTGCGGATTTTGTCTTGCAAGTTCGGAATCCGCCTTGAGACGGAAGTCCTGTGCGTCCACGTCGTTGAACGCATCGACATCATCCGATTGAACATTGTCTTTCAAAACTGCATACTTTGGAGCATTTTCCCTAAGTTGCACGCTTTCCACGGCAACACCAAGGTTTCCTATAATACTGGTGTATTTGGTGGGATTAACACCATCTCCTATTACACTTTCAAGATAAGGATATCTTTCGTAGTAAAGGTCAAGGTCTGCAATATTGTTTCGGATTTCTTCAAGTGAACCGTAACACAAATCGCTCGATATTGTATCCTCTCCGCGCAGACCGTGATCCTGATGGCTCAAATGTTTTGCCGCACTGTAGGTGGTGTTGTAGTGATGTACCGTTGCACCTGCACCGTTGGAGTTGAAGTCGATATCCTGATATGCAAAGATGTTGTATTTTGCAGTCTGTCCAAGTTGCATATCGTCCCAATAAACACCAACCTGACCGCCTGCGATATTTCCATCGGTATGGTGAATATAGTTGTACCGAACTACCGTTCCCTGATAGATGGAACTTCCGCCCCAGTAGATAGCCGCACAGTCGGCATCTTCGGTTATTACATCAAAAATTTCGTTGTACTCTATAAGGTGGTTGCTTCCCCAGGCTCTTATTGCCTGCATGGGGCTTGAACTTATGCTGTTGTTTCTTACGGTCACTCCGCATCCTCCAAGGATTATGGCTTCCCAGAAAGATTTGTTTGATGTGCCGTTTATGTAGTTATCTTCTATAACTACTCCGGAGGGTGTGAGATTATCCACATTGCCGGCACCGGATATCTGAATTGCTGTCTGTCCGATGTTTATAAAATCATTGCCTTTTATTGTGACAAAGTACAGACCGTCTTTTTTCTGTGCCTGCCAGGAATCCCGTCCGCTTTCTGCATAAACAGAACTGTTTGTTCCGATTGCAACCGATGCAATGTTTGTAAACTCGCAGTTTACAATCGCAATGTCAGATACGTCTGTCATTGTGATTGCATCATCCCTTGTACGGGTAAATGTTATGGAATCGAATATGATGTTCTCACAATCTTCGAAACTCACCATTGCTCCGGTGAAATCGGAGAATTCCACATCCGCGCCGTCCAGAGGACCCTGGGGATAATAGTAGAGAATCATGTTTTCGATGTCTATTGCATATTCTCCGGGGAGAGTAATTTCTTCTATAAGATTATGCGCTCTCCATCTGCCCGAACGCTTGTTTTCAAGTTTCTGAGCAGGATTGTCGCAAATGGTAATGGTGTGGTTTTCAGTATCTATTGATTTTACATAGTATCTGAATCTGCTGTAATCGTAGGGTTCAAAAGATGAAATCCAGAAGTTCTTTGCATTTGCCCATCTGTCACAGTTTGCAGACGGAAGCATCTGTGCAACGTCTTCACGGTAATATGTAAACGAAAGACCGTCGCTTGCATTGGCTTCATCACCGTTGTACTGGTCACCGTCGCCCTTTACTGCATATTCACCGCCGTCGGGCCACTGGGACACCATCTGCTCAACACCGTTGTAGTAGAGAGTGTTGAATTCGCCCTGGTCTGTGAGTCCGTACTGACCATTGATGGCTGCTGCGTTTGTAATGTCCTCGGGCGTGTAGCCTGCCGCCTCAAGGTCAAGAGAATATATTTTGCCTGCCATGCCGGGAGCAAAGCGGCTCACAATATCTTCGTCTTCTACCAAAACAAAATCTGTAACGTCCAGATTCTGTGCGGTTTTGAAAATCACCTCTCCCTTTTCCATTGCGCGGAAAGTCACGGGAACTTCATAGGCGGCAGATTTTGTGAAATTCGCTGTTTCGGTAAAGATGTACTCCCCGGGATAGAACAGAACTTCATTTATTGTTATGCCCTCTTCTCTCAAGGATGCGATTTTGTCTATTGCGCCCTGCAGAGTTCTGAGAGGATCTGCCTCTGTTCCGTCCGCTCTGTCGTTTCCGTCAGCAGATACATAAAGAGTGGTTGTGCCGTCTGCCACAAAGATATCTGCAAATCTCACAAGTCCTTCATAATCATCGGACACGGCAATTACGGTGTATTTACCGCTTTTTGCTTTTCCGTTCGGAGCGATTGTCATTGTTTTTCCGTTTTCAACTACAGTAAAGGATTCCGAAGCATCTGTATTGTCGGATGCCCGTACATACCAAGTGAAGTTCTGATTAAGGTATCCTGTGGAGCCTAACTGATTTAACACGGAGGCTTCAAAGGAAATTTCCTCACCTGCAGTAACCGTCATATCCTCCGAAAGGTTTGTTACAGTTATATCGTATGCCTCTTCGGGAGCAAAGTATATACTTCCTGCGTTGGGATACGCTCTGTTTAATTCAAATTTATCTCCGCCGTCCGTACCCACACCGAAACCGAATGTGAAGTATGGTGTGTACTCTGTGCCGACATTTCCGGGAAGTTTCATGGTGGCAACCAAATTGTACCAGTCATCGCCCGCCTCTATTGTGTAGCCGTTTTGTGTTTCCACGGGTTTTGCAGCAGCCACATACGATGAATTGCTAAGGCCGACATCCAGAACAACATCTCCTGTTCCGTTGGCGTTTTTAACGCTTGCACCGAACACGTATGATGTGCCTCCCGTTAAGGGGTTGGTCAAATCCAAGGCGGAATTCTTTATGATAAATCCGCTGGCACCGTTAAACGCATTGCCGTAGTCAGAAACCTCATTCTTTGCGGTGAATGTCGAAGAAAGACTAAGTCTGTAATCGCCTGTTTCCGTTACATCGTAGTTACCGCTGGCATCCGAGAAATTGTCTGCACTTGCGGGGTCTTTTATAAGATTTTGAGGCATATCCCCTTTCACATAATCGGTAAGAACCGTCTTGCCGTTTAAGGATATGAGGAACATTCTTACTATATTATAATCATCGGACACAGCAACAACATAGATGTTTTCTGCCTTGTCACTCGTAATGTTAAGGTGCGCTTCTGTGTTTTCCGACGTGAGGATGTAGCCTGTGCTCTTGTAATTTTTGTTTTCATCCAGAACATACCAGGTGAAATTCTGTCTGAAATTGCTTGCATCTCCAAGTTGGTTTACAACCAAAGCACTTAAATCTACTGTTTCGCCCTTGGATGCTTTGTTTTTGGATGATGAAACCTGTATATCATAAACTTTTTCTTTTGCAAAATATGAAGTTGAAAGCCCTGCATTGTTGAGATTGATTTCAATTTTGCTTCCTGCCTTGGTGCCCGCAGGCAAACCAAAACTCAACAAAGGTCTATCTCCGGGGCAAGTCAAAATTTCACGGTATTCATACCACTTGCCGTCGGCAGGAAGAGGCATACCCTCCGAGCCGTAATTTTCACCATAGCATGTGGGCACATTGTAGGCGTTGGAAATGCCGACAATGACATTGGTTTCCGTGTTGCCTGTGTTTCTTACCCATGCGCTGAATATATATCTGTCTCCTGCTGTATAACCGCCCTCGGGAGCGATTTTATCGTACAGGAATCCATGTTCGTAGCAAGTATGTGCAGTGGTTGTTAAATCCTGTTTTGCCGCAATTACGTATGCAGAGGGGAATGTAAGTCCGTCATCACCGGTAGAAACCAAATTGGAAGTTCCGGAGGATACCATGGAAGAATTTGTAGGACTTACAATAAGATTGTCCTCTTCAGGATAAATCTTGTGGTCGGGCAATTCAAATTTGGATTTGATGTCAAGAACGACAAATCTTGATATGCCGTATTCTTTGGAAGTTGCAACCAATGTGTAACTGCCATTGTCAAGAGACGTATTTGTAAAGACCGCCTTTGAAGTATCGTTTCCATCGTGCGTTATGGCATAGCCATCCGTTACGGGTTTTTTATCCGAATCGAGAAGAACCCAGTCGAATTCCTGACTCAAGTTGCCCTTTTTGCCGAGTTGATTGCAGACAGCGGCCTCCAGAGAAAGTGTACTGCCGATTTTCATCTCAGTCTCGCCCGACACAACGCTGACATTTATATCGTGTGCCGTTTCCTTAGCATAATATGCCTGCTGAACGCCCGAATGACGTGAGTTGAATTCTACAGCGGCGTCTTTTTGTGTTCCTGCCGCAAAGCCCAAGCGTATCGCAGGAGCAAGTCTGTGAGGCGTTATTGGTAATATTGCTTTGACAGTTATCCATTCTCCTGTCTGCGGAACCTCTATGATACCGTCGGGGTATTCACTCACAGGAATGAACGCTGATGGTTTGTCGTAACTTGCACCGTCCCACACACCAAGTCTTAAACGCGCGGGAACTTGCGGGTTAATATTTCTTACAGCAAACACAAACACATAATGTTCGCCCTCTTTGTAGGAAGAGGCATCTTTGTCAAATTTGGGATATGTAGCATTGGTCGTTGTGGCTATTGCCATTCCGGCACCGCCAAAATGTCCTGCGACAGTGTCAATGCTTGCTTTGGCAGTCATAGAGGCACCAAGATATCCGCCGGGCCAGTCTTCTGACAGATTGGCGTTTTTCCAGTTGATACCGGTGAGAGCGACCCTGCTGTCATTTAGAGTGTTGGCATGCCAGAAACTGTCGGAAAAATTAATAACCAGATTGTCGTTTATGCTCCCTTTGACAAAATCTGTATATTCCGCATTGACCGAACTTGTTGCAACAGGTTCCGATGCGCCAACGCAAACCACGCCCAACACGAGGCAAAGAATAACCAAAAGTACCGAAATTTTTTTCATACCATACCACCGTTCTGTAAGATTTTAGTAGTTTTTCAAGAAAAACAGAAAATTCTACACCTACCATAATACTATACATTTTTTACCGCAAAATACAATGTCAGCATTTTGTGATAAAATTAAATTTAAAACAAAAAGATGTCATTTTTTTGTTTTTAACATCCTCCAGATGTGAAATTCGCCTCAAACACAGATACCATCTATGTTTGAGGCGATTTTTAAATAATATTTTCAAAGACTTTCTACTAATTAATGGAAAATATTTTTAAAATCAAAATAGATGTCATTTTTTAATAAAAAGCGAGCGAACTCTCCGTTCACTCGCTTTGAGTTCTGACTGTTATTTCTCTACGGGTTTTATGCCTTTTTCTTTGAGGAATGCTTTTATCTGCTTTTCGATGTCGGCATATACCTTGTCACAGCCTGCGGCTTTCATCTTTGCTTCGTAGTTCTTCCTGTAGGATTCAAAGTTTGCAGGTGTTGTATAGTCTTTGTATTCATCCATTACAGCACGGAGATTAGATATATCAAGAGATGTCTCGGTATCGTCGTATGCAAAACCGGAGAGAGGACTCATCTTGGCGGATTCGTTGAGCACCTTGGTCTGCTCCCAAACATCATCGGGCATACCTTCGTCTATAAGTGCATTGAACTGATTACCGAATTCCCAGTCAACATTGGGGCAATAGCCGGATGTTTCGTCGGGGATAATCTTGCCTTCTTCATTTAATTTGTAGTGCTTTCCTTCTATACCGTTGCAAATGAGGTTGTAAAGTTCCTTGTCGGTGTTAACAAGTTTGATAACTTCAAATGCTTTTTCGGGATTCTTACTTGTAATGCTGATACCTGTCATTGTTGCAGAAGCACATCCTTCGCTCATGGGAAGAGTAAGAAGAACTTTGTAATCGTACTCGCAGTTTGTCTGATTGTCGGGAGCAACCTGACCGGGTTTGTAACCTGACATCTGAACTGCGTACTTGTTCTGCTTGGAGTCGGTAGTATCGTCGCCGGCGCTTGCTTCGTCGGAACGGATGTAACCCTTCTTGTACCAATCTCTGAATGTGTTTACGTGGTCTATGTATTCAGGAACTTCGAATCTGGGTTTGAATTCATGCGTTTCGTAGTTGAACCAGAGACCTATAGCCTGCATTTCGCCCCAGAACTCATTAACCCACATTGCAGGGCCCCATTTTGTTCTGAAAGGATAGATGCCCTTTTCGCCTTTTTTAACACTTTCGAGGAAAGGTTCTATATCTCTTATGTGTTCAACCGTCTGGAGGTCGAAGTTATATTTTTCGAGGAGGTCTTTTCTTGCATATACAGCAAGAGGCTGAGCCATAATCTGCATATTGGGGAAAGCATAGAGTCTGCCGTCCATCTTGACACCGTCTATGTATCTCTTGGGAACTACATCGTAGAGTTCGGGGTTTTTTTCCACCAAATCTGTCATGTCGTAGAGTGCGGCATTGTCAACAGCCTGTTTGTAGTAGTTAAGCCAGTTGGATGTGAAGCAAAGGTCATATTCTGCACCCGATGCCATAATCATCTTCATACGTTCTGCGTATGCAGACTGGGGAATGAACTGAATTTTGAGTGTTACGCCGATTTTTTCTTTGAGGATTTTGTTAACCTCTGCCATTACAGTATCCTGATCGGGCTGAACGTCACCCGGAACATACCAAAGGATTTCGATATCTCCGCCTTTTTTTCCAAAACTGCAACCTGCAAAAAGTCCAACGACAACGCAGATTACACATAAAAGTGCAATAATTTTTTTCATTTTCATGACTCCTTTTCATAATTTATTTACACCACATAAATTATATAACTTTTCGGGCAAAAAAACAATAGTCATTCTCTAGTAAATATTTAGCACAAGCGATTTTTGATGTTTGCCTTTTACTAAACTGCTATTTTAGTTTATCATTTTGTACTTTTAAAGTAAATTCTGTTTTTTTCGTTATTTGTTCGCTTTTTATATATTGTCGTGAAATGAATTCGCTTTTTTAACATAAAACTTCGTTTTTTTAATATGTATTCTTGATTTTATGAACTTTTTCTGTTAAAATATAGTAGTGAAGACACACATATCTGCTGTCGATACTTCGAAAGGAGGAAAACCCGTGCTGAACGCTATTGTAGTGGACGGAGACAGAAGCGTTTGTCAATCTCTTACATCGGGAATACCATGGAGAGAAATAAACGTAAATCTTGCAGGCTGTTTTGACAATGTATTCTCCGCCATTGTCTATCTTGAAGATAATCCTGCAGACCTTGTGATAACAGACATTTTTGCACCTACGCAAGACACAAAAACACTCATAGATTTCTGTGCCGATGCTCACCCCGCGCTCAAACTCATACTCACAAGCAACACAAAAGATTTTTCCTACGCAAGAATGGCGGTAAAATGCTCAAATGTCGTGGATTTTCTTGTAAAACCAATGGATTTTGTATCCCTTGCTGAAACCATATGCAAAATATCCTTGCCATACAGTGGCAAAGATTCAAACAATACCGTCTCGGGCAGAAAACTCAACAAAAATTACGAACTTTTTTCCAATATTGTTCACGGTCATATGACCAGCATGGACGAAGTAAAAAAAGAATTCAAAAAACTCGGACTTGATACGGATTACATAACAAACCCCTGCACTCTGGTGCATTTTCACGCTGATGACTTCATGGCATATTTAAGGGCAAACTGGCACGAAAATACCGATGCTTTCTACGATGCCGTATGCAGTATCATACCCTTTGAAACCGAGGATAAATACTGTGCCATGACCAACTATTCCTACGGAAATCTCTCCTGGTTTATTCTTCACAAAGCCGGAAACAACACTCCGGGCGATTTGCTTGAAATAATAAGCGATATTGCCGGAAAACTCGAAGAAAACCTTGGCCTTGTTATCGGCGAAAGTTCTCACAAAACCTGGTTTTCATTAAGCGATATGGTGTTAAATTCCGTTGTTTTGTCGGGAAGCAAAGACAAACCCATAGAAAATGCCGTCAGGGAAGCACTCGCCTTTATGAGGGAAAACTACAACAAGGACATTTCTCTTGTTACGGTGGCAGAGCACGTGAACATAAGCCCTGTTTATTTCAGTTCGTTTTTCAAAAAGCATACAGGCGAAGGATTTGTGAGCAAACTCACAAACATACGCATAGAGCAGGTGGCAAAACTTCTTGTTACTACAAACATGACCATCCGCGACATAAAAACCGCTGTAGGATACGGACACACGGGCAATTTCTACAAACATTTCCAGAGCAGGTTCAACATGACACCGAACGAATACAAAAAGTGGTATTTTGAAAAACAGAGTAATAAGTAATTGGGAAGAGGCTGTATCAATAATCGTATAATACGAATAATTGTGTATTATTTGTTGTGGGGAATGGATTTATCCATTCCGAGGAACGCATAAATGCGTTCCCTACAATATCTGATACATAAATATTTATAAAATATGCTTATTGAGACAGCCTCTTGTATTATATAAAAATTCCAAACAAAAATCTCACTACAGGTCATACAAACCAAATAGTGAGATTTAATTTTTGTTATATAAAATTTTTCGGTGCGTGTGTTTTTGTCAGCCGTAAATCAACCTTTTACGGAACCTACGGTTAATCCCTTTACAAAATACTTCTGGAAGAACGGGAATACAACGAGTGCAGGTCCGGCAACAACCATTGCCATTGCCATACGTGCAGTTTCGGAAGGTATATCACCTACATCCAACTGAATGTTTGTGGTAAGATTTGAGTTCTGAAGCATTTCAACTTTCTTCATAATTTCCTGGAGAAGAAACTGCAGACTGTAGAGGTCGGGGTTTGTTATGTAGAGCATAGATTCCGACCAGCAGTTCCACTTTCCAAGGAAAGTAAGAAGAGCAATTGTCGCAAGCACAGGCTTGGAAAGAGGAAGAATAAACTTCCAGTAAATTATAAATTCATTACCGCCGTCAACAAGTACCGATTCGGAAATTTCGTAAGGAACCTGCGAGAAGAACGTACGCATCATAAATACGTTCCAGGGGCTTATAAGTCCGGGGAGTATGTATACCCAGATGCTGTCCTGAAGATTAAGATAACGGGTAATGAGTATGAATGTAGGCACCATACCGCCGTTAAAGAGCATTGTGAAGTAAAGATAGAAAGAAAGTCCCCTCTTTGCTTTGAATGTTCTTTTGGAAATGGGGTATGCAATCATGGATTGCAAAAGCACGGAAAGTGCCATTGCCACCACGGAGAATGTGAAAGTAACCTTGTATGCCTGTATGATGGAGGCGGGGTTCTTGAATACATATTTGTATGCCGCAAAATCAACCTTTTTTGGGATAAGCATGTAGCCGTATTCAGCAATATGCTTTTCGGAAGAAAGGGAAACGGATATAAGCATCCAGAGAGGATAAACAACAAGGGCACACAAAACAGCGAGGAAAAGTTTTCTGCCGATTTGCATTCTTTTTATTCTGGCAATTTGCGCTGTAGTCATATCTGTATCTCCTTTCTTTTAGAATAACTGGCTGTCGGGGTCGATTTTACCAACGATAAAGTTGGTTGTAACAACCAGAACGAAACCTACCACAGACTGCATAAGACCTATGGCAGATGTAACACCGAGGTTGGAAGTCTGACCCTGTACGGAACGGAAAATGTAGGTATCTATAACGTCTGTTGTTTCATACAGAGCACCTACGTTTCTGGGTATCTGATAGAAAAGACCGAAGTCTGCTCTGAAAATACTACCGATGTTTAATATGGTAAGCATAACCATGATGCTTGTAATACAGGGGACGAGTATGTATCTTGTAACCTGACGCTGTGTAGCACCGTCGACTTCTGCCGCCTCAAAGAGAGAAGCATCTATGCCCATGAGAGCCGCATAGTAGATAACGGAGTTCATACCAACATGCTTCCAGGTGTTTGCAACGGTAAGTATCCACGGCCAGGCACCGGGAGTGTTGTACCAGTTTACCGGTTTTGCACCGAAAGCGATCAAAATCTGATTAAGAACACCGCTCTGGGGATGAAGTATTGCATACGCCATGTAGGAAACAACAACCCACGAAAGGAAGTTGGGGGTTATGAGTATTGTCTGATACACCTTGGTAAATCTGCGGCTTGTAAGTCTGTAGAGCACAATAGCAAGAGAAACCGCGGCAACAAGGCCTACGAATATGAATATGATGTTCATAACAAGGGTGTTTCTCGTTATTCTGAAGAAAGTGTCGGAACCGAGAAGATACTTGAAGTTATCAAAGCCGTTCCACGCACTCTTGAAAATACCAAGACCCATCTTGTAATCCTTGAATGCGATTATAATACCGAACATCGGTACATAACTGAAAAGGAAAACCAATGCCGCCGGTACAATTGCAAGTGCCCACAACTGCCAGGTGCTCTGGTCACGTTTCTTTTTTCTTTTTAATGTCTTTTCCATAATATTCTCCTATCTGCCCTGAGAAGTTACAATCGTAAACAAAAAGGCTGAATTTTAAACCATAATGTACTATGCTATTAGTTTATCACACAAAAAGCAAGATGAAAATGCGGTTTTTTTTCTTATAAATGCGTTTTTTAAAGTTTTTGCTGTCAAAATTACCCGTTGCAGGGTGTTTTGGTTTTTATCCAGGCCGCCATTTTGCTCTCCTCAGTCCAGAGTTTTCCTGCGGAAGAATAGTCTGTGAGGGTCATTTCTCCATCATCAAGAGGAACTGTTACCTCAACTATGTTCTCATATGGCGCTTTTCCCTCGGTGGGGATTTTTGCATCAACATATCCCATTTCGTCCACACACACGGTCACCGGGTCGTCCACGCTGTAGCCCAGTCTGTTTTCCTGCGCAAGCGTTATGGGACCGCGTCTTAAGGCAATGTGGTATTTCGCCATGGGATCTTCCTCATCGAAAGCGGGAATTACATAGTTGTATCCCCATATAACTTCATTCATAAGCACCTGTGAACCGTACGGTGTGGGGTATATTGCCTTTGTTCGCATATCCAGCGATATATTTATATCGGTATCCCCTTCCCAGAGACGGTTTACGGTTATGTATCCCTCATTTACGGGGATTTCTCCTCCGTCCACAGTAACAACAGTATTTTCGCTCCAGGACGGATTTCTCAACCTGAGAGAAAATGTTTCGGGCACCGAAGATGAAACAGTTATTTTAATTTCACCGTATTTGGGATACTCCGTGCAGGTGGTAAAAGTAACTTTGTTTCCGTTCGGACTTACACTTTCTGCCTTTCCGTCTATATAGAGGTTCATAGCAAAGCCGTCCTCTGCCGAAAGCAGGAGCATCTTTGCGGCAACACCGAATCCTGCAGCACCTATGCAGGCACAGCAACCGTAGTAATGTCCGTCGGAAAGTTTCATAAGACCGCCGACACCGTTTCCTCTTGTTCCCGCGGTAAGAGGGCTGTAACTGTCAAACGGAAGCGGTTCCTGAACTTCGGGCGGGAACTGTTCTTTAATACTCGGCTCTATAACCTTGTCTGTATTTATTGCACCGAGATATGCGTTGTACAGAGATATTTCAAAAGCATCTGCGTATTTCGGGTCCCCCGTAAGCAGGGTAAGTTGCCAGAAAAATTTCATAAGAGTCACGGTAACGCAGGTTTCCTGAACTTTGAGAGTGTTTGTGGTGTTTGCCTGCCTTACGGAACAATGGTCAAAAAGTTCATGAGTGCATCCGCTTGTTCCTATAACGGTGAATTCATCCTCCAGAATGGCATTGGCATAGTTTATAAGAGCGGTTTTGTGCTTTTCTGTGCCTACAATGCGGTAATATTCCAGAAGTCCCTCAAAGCAAGAAGTCATTTCATACGCCTTGGTTGCAGGATACTGCCACAGTCTCAACTTATTTTCATAGGCAAGGTCAAAGACGTTTGCAACATCCATACCGCCTTCGTTTACTATGTATGCCGCAAAATCCAGATATTTTTTGTCACCTGTCAGGGAGTAAAGTCTTACAACAGGTTCCAGAAGAGATGAAGAGTTAAGTCCTCTCCAGTGTCTTGTGGCGGAGGTGATGGGTTTTTTGCCCTCCTCTTTAGGACCTATTTTGGACATAATATAATCCGTCTGGGCACGCATACTCTGTATTACTTCGCATATCAGTTTTTCATCGGTGCAGACTTCAATGAAATACTGCATTCCCAAAAGGACATACTTTCTGCCCCATATATCCCACGCCTCAAACTCGTGATTTACCGCATAACTGCTTATTCTTCCGTTTTCGTCGGCGCACAGCATCATATCGCGGACGGTTTTTTCCATTATGGAATAGAGTTCTTCATTTCGGGTGTAAGAATACAGAAGCGCCGCACCGCGCATTGTCTTGCCCCAGTACTCTCCTCTCCAACCGCCTTCAAAATCGGCATCCTCGCGGAACTGGGAGACAAATCTTTCCCAGATTACGGGGTTTAAAAGTTGAAATTCTTCGATATATTTTATCAACTTGTGCATAAAGCCGTTAAACCTGTATTTATTGTCATAATCCGAAAAAAGCGTATCTGTCTTTAGACGGGGATAATTTGCGGTGTTTTCTTTGTATATTTTATACATTTTTCCGTCACTCCTTGACTTTTTAGTTATACCTTACTATTATAGTAGTATATCATAGCACATATTTTTGAGCAATAACAAGTTTCAAACTACAAAAAAAAACGTAACAAAAGCCAAAAAAAAAGAATACAAAATTTAAGTTCACCGTGTTACACTATATAATATAAATATAGTAAGGGGAACTGATATGTTCAGAATTATTGTACTCGACGACAACCCCGTTGTAGTCGAATCGTTAAAAGACATTATTCCTTGGTCTGACCTTGGCTTTACTCTTGCGGGCACTTTTACCGACAGCAAAAAAGCCCTGGATTATGTGGGCAAAAATCCCGTTGATGTGATTCTTACCGATATATCCATGGAAGAACCCGACGGTCTTGAACTTGTGAGAATATGCGAAAGCGAATATCCCCACATCAGATTTATTCTTCTGAGTGCTTTCCGTAATTTTGAATATGCAAGAGAAGCGATACGCTACAGAAATGTTCTGGAATATCTCACAAAGCCCCTTGATTTTCCGAAACTTTGCTCAATTCTGTCTTCCCTTTCAGAGAATATGACGAGCGAAAACAAAAATGAGTTTTCCTCTGAGATTAATCTGGACAGACGCCTTGAGTTCTTTTCAAATCTTTTGTGCAGATATGTTCTTGAACCCGAGGAAATCAACAGAAATCTCACAACTCTGGGCATAAAAGCCGACTCAAAAACATCCCCCTGTTCCATTGTTGCATTTCATATAGAAAATTTTGAAAGTTATATAGAAAACGTGTGGAAACACAGCACATTGCAACTATACTATGCAATAAGCAATTCCATGCCTTTTGAAACAAAAATCGCCTATTATTCCCTTGCAAATTATGCCTATGGAAACATAGTGTGGATTATCATACACAAGTCCGGCGAGAACCTGCCGGCAATTGTGAATAATTTTGAAGATACTCTTACATCCAACTTGAGTGAGTTTCTCAATATGGAACTTAGCGTAAACTACCACAAAACCTATGGCAGTATCCATGAACTGATATTGTCTGCAAACCTTACGCAGACAGAACTTCCAAATGAAAATAAAACCATTGCAAAAGCAGTGGAATTCATGCAGGAAAATTATCACCAGGACCTTTCCATGAAAGTCGTTGCAGACTATGTATTTATGTCTTCTTCCTATTTCAGCACCTATTTTAAGAAAGTAACGGGAGAAAGATTTATAGATATGCTCACCAAAATCCGAATTACCAATGCGGCAAAATTTCTTAAGCAAAAAAACCTCCGCGTAAACGACGTATGCGAAATGGTGGGTTACAACCATATGGGAAATTTCTACGAAAAATTCAAAAAATACTACAACATGACCCCTGCAGAATACAAAAATAAATTTATGAGTGATGACGAATGAACACTCCAAGAATACTCAATTCTTTTGAAAATTCCTTTAAAAACATACGTTTATTCAAGAAAAACAGTATTTTCTACTATTACTGCAAACTTTTTCTTGTTATTTTCCTTATACCTTTTTTTATCTTCAACACGGTAATGGCAACATACTACTACAAAAACCTGTCTTTGCGTTCGGAAATTTCTGCAAGACAGACATTCAACACCGTTTCAAACGACGTCAACTCTCTTATTGACGAAACCTCAAGAATGTATCTCAGTATTCTTCAGGAACCGATAGCCATCACTTTTATGACTGTCCCCGAACTTTCGAAACTCAACCCCAGAATGAACGAACTTACAAACTTAGACAAGATGTTGGACCGCTATTCCGATGTTTCCACATCCATAAACTCAATAACCATGTATTCAAACCCCTGCGGATATGTATTCAGCCGAGGAAGAAACGGCTCTGTCGACAAATTCAACGATACTGCCTGGTACAAATATAAAAATCTTGAAAAGAGCGATATGTACTATTTTGTAAAAGGCGAGGGCAACATTTTTTATATTTGCTACAACGTTTTCAATGCCAACAAACCTATAGGTCTTATTATATTCGAAATAGATACTCCATCCGTCTTTTCATCAGTTTCCGACAAAGAAAAAATCATCCTCAGCGACAAAGAAAAAAACGCATTTTTCTCCTCGGGCGAAATCAGTGACAAAAATCTCAACTTCAGCACCGAGGCGGGTACACGGACCTCTTCTTCGGGAAACACCTTTTTCCTGTCCGCTTTTAAAAATGAACTGCACATAAATATGGCAGTAACAGAAAGCCAATCATACATATGGGACATTATCTTCTACATAATACTGAGCCTTGTAATAACGCTCATAATTTCCTTTGTTCTGGCAATTATCGTTTCCATAAAGTCCTACTCTACCCTGGATAAAATTCTTCTGGAAATCGAAGAAATGTCAGGTCACAGTACACCGAGCGACGACAGTCTCAATGAAATCGGCTTTATTACCTCTAGCATAATGGGTATCCACAACAAAAATACAATGCTTCAGGAAGAACTCACCGCAAGCGCATACGCTCTGAAACAAATGCAGATTGAAGCGCTCCAGATGCAGTTCAATCCTCACTTCCTGTTCAATGCTCTCAATTCACTGAGTATGAAACTTACAAAGGACAACGGAATTAACTCCCCATATTCTTCACTGCTTGTACTTTTGTCCGACATACTTTCTGAATCGCTCAACACCACCCACTATATGGTGAAAATAAGAGACGAAATATCCTACGCGCGAAAGTATCTGGATTTCCAGAAGCGTACCGATTCGTACTTTTTTGACACAACATGGCAAATAGACGAAAGCGTGCTTGACTGCTACACGGTAAAACTTTCCATGCAGCCTCTTATTGAAAACGCAATAAAACACGGAGTAAAATCCCTGCGCAATGAAGAAAAAGGCATAATAAACATAGACATACGAAAAAAAGGCAAGGATATTGTGTTTGAGATTTCCAATAACTGCAAAAACTTAGACAAAAACTCTCTGGAAACCATAAGAGAATCCCTGAAAAACGGGGATATGCCGTCGAGCAAAAACATCGGACTTAAGAATGTGAACAAGAGAATTCAACTTGTTTTCGGCGATGATTACGGTTGCGATGTATGGTCGAGCGAAGATATGTTCAATGTGGAAATGACAATACCCTCGGTAGACAAACTTTAAAACAAATCATAAAAGGGAATGTAAAAAAAGTCCAGACCGCAAAAAGGCAGTAATGAAACTGTTAATCACTAAAAAAACAGGTCATAAACTTAAGAGTTTTAAAGAATAAAGTAGAAAAAGGTCTTTTTTGAGACCTTTTTCTTTGCTTTTTTGCCTTTTTGCTATAAGCAAACTTCGCCGCTCGACGTACCTCTGTACGCCTTCGGGTACCCCAAATCAAGGCTTTATGCCTTGATTTGGCTCAGTTTGCTCATTCTGACTCTTTTTTTCCTATTCCCAAGGGAATGTAAAAAGGGTTTGTAAAAAATTCAAACGATTTTTTACAAACCCTTTTATTTATTTTACAATCCCATTTCTTCTTTTACTTCTCTGAAACATTCAACAATATATAAAATGTCTTCTCTGTCAAGCGCTGCAGAAAGTTGGGTTCTTATTCTCGCCTTTCCTTTTGGAACTACGGGATAGGAAAAAGCAACAACATAAATTCCTTTTTCCATCATACGTTTTGCCATTTCCACAGCCTTGTGCTCATCGTAGAGCATTATGGGAATGATGGGTGTGCCCCCATCTGAAACATCCAGCCCTATTTCCCTTATTTTCTGCGAGAACAGACGGGTGTTCTCAAAAAGTTTTTCCCTCATGGAAAAATCCTTTTCGATAATATCCAATACCTCCAACGAACCCGATGCAACCGCAGGTGCCAGTGTGTTTGAAAAAAGATACGGTCTGGACCTCTGGCGGAGTAAATCTATAATTTCCTTTCTGCCCGAAGTAAAGCCTCCCGAAGCACCTCCCAGTGCCTTACCGAAAGTGCCTGTTATAATATCCACTTCACCCATTACACCGCAATACTCCGCTGTTCCCCTGCCTGTATCTCCCATAAATCCTGTTGCGTGGCTGTCATCCACCATAACAAGTGCATCATATTCACGGGCAAGAGAGCAAATCTCCCTGAGGTTTGCCACAGTACCGTCCATAGAGAACACACCGTCTGTAGCAATGAGTTTTATGCGGCAATCCTTTGCCTCTATGAGTTTTGAACGCAAATCGTCCATGTTGTTGTTTTTATAGCGAAATCGTTGTGCCTTACAGAGCCTTATCCCGTCAATAATACTTGCGTGATTGAGTTCATCGCTTATGACGGCATCTTCGCTTCCGAGCAGGGTTTCAAAAAGCCCCCCGTTTGCATCGAAACACGACGAATACAGGATAGTATCTTCCGTTCCAAGAAACTTTGTAAGTTTTTCTTCCAGTTCTTTGTGGATTTTCTGGGTACCGCATATAAAACGAACGGAAGAAAGGCCGTAACCGTACTTGTCGTAACTTTTTTTCGCTGCCTCTTTTACCCGCGGATTATTTGCAAGTCCCAGATAATTGTTTGCACACATATTTATGACCTGTCTTCCGTCACTTATGCTGACCTTACTGCCCTGGGGAGAAGTTATTACTTTTTCGTTTTTTGTAAGTCCCTCTTTTTCTATGTTTTCACACTCTTGTCTAAAATATTTTAATGCAGTTTTCATATTTGCTCCTTTCACAGCCTCGTCCAGTCGAGAATTACTTTTCCGCTTTTTCCGCTGTTCATGGCTTCAAAACCTTTTTCGTATTCGGTTATATCCAATCGGTGAGTTATTATGTTTGATACATCAAGTCCGCCCTGAATCATTGCAGCCATCTTGTACCATGTTTCGTGCATTTGTCTGCCGTATATACCCTTTATAATCAATCCGTTAAATATGATTTTTGACCAGTCAACCTTGCTGTCGCTCTTCAAAAGTCCCAGAAGCGCTATTTTTCCGCCCGGAATCATATGGTCTACCATTGTATTTAAGGCTATTTCACTGCCGGACATTTCTAAGCCTACGTCAAAGCCCTCTTTTATGGACAAACTTTTCATAACCTTTGAAAGGTCTTCCTTTTTGGTGTTTACCGCATGCTGTATGCCGAGTTTTTTTGCAAGTTCAAGTCTTTCGTCTGTAATATCGGTAATAACCACTCTTCTTGCTCCCACATGTTTGCACACTGCCGCCGCCATAATTCCTATGGGGCCTGCTCCCGTAATGAGTACATCCTCGCCTGTGAGTTCAAATGAAAGTGCGGTATGCACAGCATTGCCGAGTGGGTCGAAAATGGAGTATATTTCTTCAGGGATATCCTTTTCGCACTTTCGGACATTTACCCCGGGAATTACCAGATACTGCGCAAAAGCACCATCGCGGTTTACACCCACTCCCACGGTTTCCTTGCACAGATGGCCGTTTCCTGCAAGGCAATTTCTGCATTTTCCGCAGACAATGTGTCCTTCTCCCGAAACTATATCTCCGATACTGCAATTATCGACATTGTTTCCGATTTCCACAATTTCGCCAACATACTCATGGCCTATAACGCGAGGAGTCTGTATGGTTTTCTGCGACCACTCATCCCAGTTGTATATGTGGAGGTCTGTTCCGCATATTGCTGTTTTTCGTATCTTGATTTTAACATCGTTGGCTCCCGTAACAGGTTCGGGGACGTCCTCAAAATACAAACCTTTTTGAGGATATTTCTTTACAAGGGCTTTCATATTCATTATCCTTTCTTAATTTTTCAAAGTGTTTTCCATAAGTTCTATAAATTCAGCGGTAATTGAAGATACTTTCCGTTCCTCATTGAGTAAATACCCTATAATATAAACCTTGTCATCATCAAAAGGAATACTGATAATATCGCCTTTATTAAGGGCGGAGGGCATTATTCCCGTGCCTATGGTGTAGGCATCTGTAAGCATCAGAAGATTCATAAGCGTTGCTCTGTCGCTTATTTCGATGTGTTTTTCACCCTGCAGACTGTCGGACAGTTCTTCCGTGAAAAACGAACTGTTGTGTTCGCCCTGCTCATAGGACACATACGGGTAATCTTTGAGGTCCTGACTTGAAAGTTTTCCTCTGCCGGCAAGCGGGTGCCCGCTCCTGAAAAAAATGTGGGGTTTAACATGTATAACAGGGGTAAATGTCAGGTTTTTGTTTCTTAAATAGCGTTTCATAACGTCGAAATCGCCGTCTTTAATGGCGATTATACCAATGTCACTGCGAGAGGTTTCAACATCTCTTATGACATTATATGTTTCTATTTCCCTTATTGAGAAACGGTAATTCTCACTATTTACGTTTTTAAGAAAATTACCGAAAATATCTGCAATAAAATCATAATGCTGAGTTGCAATATACAACTTTTTCGATATACTCTTGCGGTATCTGTCAACGATAAAGTCGCTGTTTTCACATATTTGTGTTGCATATTTAACAAACTCTGCTCCTTCGTCGGTGAGATACACGCCGTTTCCCGAACGCTCAAAAATTTTGATTTCCAACTCCTGCTCAAGCGATTTTATACTCACAGAAAGCGAAGACTGCGCTATAAAAAGTTGTTTTGCCGCCTCGGTAAACGAGCCCGTTTTTGCAACTGCCAGAATATATTTGCATTGCTGAATAGTCATTTCAAATTCCACCTTATGAAAAATACCTTTTTTGTATTATACATCTTTTCAAAATTACTGTCTAATATATAATTCCTATCAGTCCTGTTCGGAAAAACCTATAACAAATAAAAAAGACAATCACTTCAAACAAAGTTTTTGCTTAAAGTGACTGCCCTTTATAGTACTACATAAATCAACCGTGATATTCGCCGTTGTACTGTATGAGGGTAACATCTTCGACGCCCTCAATTTCGCGTATTTTTTCGATGAAGAACGTGTCATTGTTTTTGCAGAAAATTTCTACTGCCATTTCAACAACTTCTTTTCTTACGGTCTTGGATTTTATGAAGTATTTCATTTTACCGAAAGTGCGGATTATATCATCGCCTGCGGCATCTGTAGTATAGTGTATAACCGCTATGTAGATTCTTCCTCGTAGTTGATGCTTGTTGAAAAGCACAATGATTATAACCATGACAACAGCGGATATGAGTATGAGAAGATACATGTTTGCTCCCGCTGCTATTCCCGATGTTATTGCCCAGAACAGATAGAGCAAATCGAGAGGGTCTTTCACGGCAGTTCTGAAACGAACGATTGAAAGAGCACCGACCATACCGAGAGATATGACGATATTGGTACTTATGGCAAGAGTTATTACTGCAGTTAAAATTGTCATACCCACAAGAGTTACTGCAAAACTTCTGGAGTAGATAACACCTGTGTAAAATTTTTCATAGGTACAGTATATAATCGCACCTATTATAATGGCTGTGACAAGTCCTAAAATAATGTTTGTAATACTGAGACCGTCAAAAGCGCCCGATTCCAGTATTGATTTTTTTATAACGTCCTGAACACTCATAATTTATCTCCTTTTAATTTTCATACCAGTATTTAAACGAGTTCATATATTCTGTTTTTTCATAGCACAGTACATACTTTGATACTGCGGTGAACTCCGATGCCCTGTCGGGAAGTATCTCGCGGAGTGCCTGAGGAAGAAATTCGGTGAATTTGACCTCCATAACACACTTTCCCGGTTCCAAAACAGGAAGAGTCGGAAGTGTGGCGTCGAATATATCAAAACTTCCCACAGCCGCTCTCACGTCCATGTCAAAGGTTATTCTTACCGTACCCTCATCGGCTATCCATGGTTCGCGGTCATAGTCCACAATCACCCTCGGACGCATAACATTGGACACACACTCAAAGTAGAATTCACGCAAAAGATTATTTTCGCTTTTGAGGAGAAATTCATAGTCTCCGTCGAGAATTTTGTACACTTCGTCTCTTGTAAGTTTCGCTGCTTCTTTAAATATGTAACTTCCGAATTTCTTCTTTCTTTCCAGTTTGATGCTGGAATCGGAACAGTTGTATATGCGTATGCGGTACTTTTTTCTTTTCAGAACACCTGCATCCTTTTCTTCATAGGCAGATTGGAAGTAGTCATCAAAATACAGACTGCGTATCATATATCCGCCGTTTTTAGCGTGTTTATCAAGTTCAAGATAGGGAAAAAGTCTTTTGCAGATAAGTTCTTTCTGGGCAGTATCAATAAGATATTTCCATTCGTTTCGGTATCTCTCATTCTTCATATGTATCCTCCACAATGTTGCCCTTGGCATCTACATAGAAGCACTTGACACCGTATTTTTTGCCCGCGTCGGTATAGTAATAGTCAAAGCCTGTCTGCGTGTATCCGCTTTCATTTGTGGCAGTTATTTTCACAAAATACTGACCCTTGGGAAGCATATCTGTTTCCAGAGCAGGAAGTGTCACATCTTCTTCAGCAAGTATGATGTTATTGAAATTCATATCCCTTGCAACTTTGATGTCATATGTAATGGCTTCACCATCAAAATCAAAAGAACTCTGGCAGGAAATGATAAGTTTTTTCCCTTTTTTCTGCGGCAGATCTATGTAGAAAGGCATTGGTTTTTTTAGAGACTCTTTGTACAATTCATAGTTCTTGTCAATCTCCGACCACAATTCACCCACAACTTTGTCATACTGTGACGAGGTAAGAGATGTATGCAGTATGTCGGGATAACTGTACACATAGGGTTTAACTATTTTTGCATATCTCTGGGCAATGCTGTCTACCCTGTCTTTTGAAAGATATTTCTTTAAATCCACCACGGCTTCATCCAGGGCTTTTCTGAATTTTTCGCTTTTTAATGCTCTCTGATAAAGCACATTACCCCAGTAGTTGCTTACTCCCGTCTCCCACTCTCCGTAAGATACTCTGTTTTGGAGCGCATATTCTGTTTTATTCAGACAACCGTCGTTATCCCATGATATGAAATACCACTTTTCAAGATTTAAGGGACTGTATATATACACATTTCGGTTCTGGGTATCGGCATTTCCCGTGAGAATGTGAAATGCCATCCAGTAACTTAAATTCTCAATATCGAAATATTTGTCCAGAATATCGTCTATAGGCTTTGAAAAATCATTTACATCTTCAAGCATTCCGATTAATTTTCCGTGGTCATCGTTTCCCTTGGTTTCAATGAGTTTTTCAAATTCAGCCTCATTGAAATCGGGGTCGTCTTTCTTTTTTATTATATCTTCATATCTGTAAAACTCAAATTCGTTTATCTTGTACAGATGCGAGTTCGCATCAAGGCCGTGGGCTTTGAGAGTTTTTTTGTTTACCTGTTCAACATAGGTGTAGATGCCGTAATCGGTAAAAGTACTGTTTCCTCCCTCTGTGGTATCCTTTACATACAGGTGAACAAATCTTGTGCGAAGCCCCATCATCTGGTCAATACCTGCAATTAAGTCATATGCCATTTTATTTCTGAATCTTAACCCCTCGTTAACGTGCTTATTCAGAGGTATGGTGGTGTTGCCCATCCAGGTGCCTTTGTTGTCTTTGAGGCTTATTTTGTAGTTTTTGACAGGCTGTCTGCTGGAACTCTGACCTCTTATCTGTACGGTACAGTTTGGCGATATCTGATTGTATCCAAGTTCGCCTGATACAGGGCCGTTCTCATCGCCTATCTGTAAAAGTCCTTCCACCTTGTATCTGTCTACTCCCATGTCCTCATAATCATACACGGAATATGTGTTTATTTCGCTCCAGGTGTGATTGGTCTGCTCACCCTCGTTTCCTGTTGAAACAGTAAGATACATAGTGACAACATCTTCGGGATTGTCATTTTTGTACAAATCTTTTTTGTCGCGGAATATGTACTCCCCGTTCTGAACACCCGACAGCGGGGGCATTTGGCCGTTGTTTAAGAGCATACTCTTACAACCTGTCAGAACAAGGCTTGCAATCAGCACCAAAGGAATGATTTTAATTGCTTTTTTCAATTCTTATGCACCTCCAATTTGTCTTCCAAAAATACCCTCATTTTTCTGAACACTCCCGATTTATCCTCACTCACAAGAGGTTGTACGGCGAGTATATAGTAAGGAAGTCGTTTCGTGAAATAGTCAAGTCTCTGTATGCACACCACAAGAAATACCATCGAGGCAATTAAAAATCCGAATCCGTAATATACCTGCGGTAAAAACAGTGACATTACAGAAAGAACAAATGAGCCTCCTGCAAATATTGCAGTCGCAAGAAAAGCACCCTTGTAATCCGTGAAATACAAAAGTATGAGCATTGTCATATTTCCGACGGCATAGAGTCCGTAACCAACACAAAGTGTGCGGAAGTATCCCCGCATTATTTCGTTGAATCCCAAAGGCAGAACATCCAGCAAAAATCCGCCTGCCGCTATGAACATAGCCGTGCACAAAAGTTGCTTTATGGCGGTGTAGAGCATCTCTGTCTTTAGTGTGTCGAGCATTTCCTTTTCTGCCTGCAAAATATCCCTGATAGTACCTTTGTCGTTATACAGACTGTAGTGGTTTCGGTACTTCCCGTAAAAATTGACCTCTACCGACACAACGAAGTTTACGGTGGTAATAAGTGTTGTCATAAAGGCTAAAAGTGCAGGAACATCGTGCTCGGGTGCACCGTAGAAAAGACCGTGAACTCTTACCCCCACCTTGCTGAACCACATTACAACAAGGTGAACAAACATTCCGAAATTCACAAAAAATCCTGACAGAGCAAGGTAAAGATACTCGTCTATCCAATCCAGGAAAACGAATGCACCTACGTCAGACTTCGGAAAATACTTGTGCAGAAGCACAAGATTCCATATAACCATAACACCGTAGCCCACCGTGACGGAGAGCAGAAGCATTTCTATAACATGGGATTTGAATATTGCAGTCAGCACAAATCCCAGAATAAATATGATAAGTATCGCCGCAAGGTATGATAAAAATATTCCCTTGTAGTCCTTTATTGCTGTGAGATAACTCATCGCATTCCAGACTATTATCATTTCGTTGAAGAATATGAACATAAGCACAGAACACATGAGATTTGCTCCCGAGAAAACAAGAAAAATTATCCACAGAACACTTCCCACAGTCATCATAAGTGTACTGCTTCCCCAGAACGAGGGCAAAACTGCACTCTTTTTTTCTTCATAGAGCATATCTGATGTGAATCTTGTTATAACCATGGAAAAAAAGGATGTCGTCATAATGGATGCAAGGAGTGTGTATGTTATCATACATATAAGCAGTTCTCTCCGATGTGAATCCACCCCCGACCTCATGCAAAGAAACATTATTCCAAGAAGCAGAATAACACCCAGAAGCATAGGTCCTGAGCAAATAACGGTGGCATAGCCGTACGCCTTGATTGAATTTAAAATGCCTTTCTTTTCAAAAAGTCTTTTTAGTTCAAAGCCTATGCCTGCCAATGGTTTTCTACCTCCTTGTAAACGTTTTTGTATTTGGTAATCATTATGTTGTATCTGTAGTATTCGTATGTCCTCTTTTTTGCTATTTCGCCCATTTTGAGTCTCAACTCTCTGGACTCGCACATAACTTCCATTTTGTCTGCCAGTTTTTCTCTCTGCATTGGCGGAACACAGTATCCCGCTATGCCGAACTTATCGTCGGGACTGCCCTCCAGAAGTTCTCTGCAACAGCCTACATCCGTAGTAACACAGGGTCTTCCTGCGGCAAATGATTCCAGTACGGACAAAGGCTGTCCCTCGGAAATGCTGGTGAGTATGGTGAAATCCAGTTTTTCAAAATACTCAACAACATTCACTCTTCCCGGCATTATGACCTTGTCGTCTATGCCAAGTTGAGTTATCAACTGTCTGCATTCCTCGGCATACTCTTCATCATCTACACCGCCCATTATGTGAAGTCTCACATTGTCCATTCTGGTAGTGAGTTCAAAAAACGCGTAAATCATTGTTTTGATATCTTTAATCGGTGCAAAACGCACAACTGCACCGATATCAACATAGCCGTCATCTTCTTTGATGGGTATGTCGCAAAATCTTTCGTAACTTATACCGTTTTCCACAACATAGCATTTTTCCGCTTTGCAACCCATTTCTATCTGTGTTGCCCTTGCACGGGTAAAAAGCGAAGTAACACGGAAAGCACGGTCATATATAAGGTCCGAAAGCATATAGAAAAACTTAATCCACTGACCTTTGAATTCCTTTTCCACCCATTTTGCGCGAATTATCTCTTCTTCCCTTTCACGGGTGTATATGCCGTGTTCGGTAAGGAGGATGGGCTTGTTATTTATGTAACCGCCAAGGCTTGCAAGCATTCCGCCGTATCCTGTGGAAATGGCGTGATAGCAGTCAGCCTCGGGTATTTCGCTTCCGAGAAGATACAAAACGGGCAAAAGTCTGGAACGCACAGAGTGAAACGCATCCGAAAATGCCGTGTAGGGAAATTCTGTCTCACATATCTCCGTGAGGGTTTTCAAAAAGTGCTCACTCTTTAAATAACTCATTGGGTTTATCTTCTTTTTGTGGTACATATCAAAAAGCAAATCCCAGTTTGGTTTGTCTGAAAATACAAGTTTTTTCAGTGCTTCGTTTTCTGCACTTGAGAATTTGTGATTGAACACCTTGTTTGGCTTCACCTTGAGAGCATCGTCCAGAAACACCTGCTGAACCCCCACCACATTGGGAGGAAGCGTGTAGACGAATTTATCCTTGTCTTCGGCTTTGGCACCGATAACCCAAAGGACAAATTCGTGCTCGGGCATTTCGGTTATGTATTGATGGGCCCAGGTGGACACACCGCCGTTTATGTAGGGGTAGCACCCCTCAAGTACCATACAAATTCTCATTGTTATCTCCGTGAATTCTATTTAAAATTGATTGTTATCTTTTCATTTTCTGCCTTTAGCAGATACAAATCACCGGCAAGATGCGTAAGGCTTCCTCCATCCACGCTCTCAAATTCCTTTTCATTGAAACGGATGAAAAAGTACCCCTCATCGTAAAAATTGCCGATTTTGAGCACCAGTTTGCCGTCTGTGTATTTCTTTTCCACATTGAGCGCCGCATACCTCTGAACAGCGGCAGAAGTTTCAGAACCCGTGAAATTGCGGATAGACGGTGCACTCTTGTAGAGATATTCCAGATAATCTCCGAAATTTCCCGAGAGTTTTTCCCAACCAAGTTCAGCACCTCGCTCGGGGTCAAGAGCGTCATCGGGGTGAGTAAAGTGGCTGTTGACATAGTGCATATTGAGTTCCGATACAAGTGCAAGTTCCATAAACGGAGTTAAATCACAACCCGAAATAATTCGCGGCTGATACACTCTGCCGTCGGGAAGCACATCGAATTCCTGCGTACAGTTAAACTTGAAATCTCCGTCGGGAAAATATATTCCCGATATTGTCTTTATGTGCGGATATGTACCAAACAAAAATTCTTCTCCCGCTTTTGACATGATATTTGACGGCGGAACGTAAAGCGACATATCTACACCCGGAAAAAGTCCGTCGCAAAGGTCTATGAGAGAATCAAAGGCACTCTTCATAGCCTTTTTACTGTTCCATGTCTTGTAATCATACAAGTCGCCATAATCGCACTCGCTCATGCACAAAGGCTGGTGGTTGTAGCCGTGATATCCAACTTCTCCGCCCTGACGGAGAAGCATATTTCCAAAGTTTAAAAATGTTCCTTCATCGGGCTTGGAGGGGGTAGAACCATCTACTTTATCGTCATAGCCGACAATCGCAAGCCCTGTGTATTTTATGCCGTACTTATCGGCGTGATTCATCATGTCGGGCCACCAGATATTCACATAGAAATCTCTTATGGTTGTCCCGTAATCTCTGGTTATATATTCACTGTTTCCCTGCGGAATCTGGGACGGAAAGTCATCCAGATAGAAAGTTGATGCGTTTATAACGGGGTAAACCGATACATCATCCAAAAGGCTGTAGGACGCAGCATAAAATCCGCGCAAAACCTTTTCGTAAAGTCCTATGTTGTCGACCACGATTTTGCCTTTTCCATATGTAGTTTCCCATATGAGCGGGGGTTTGTTTTCGTTGTCAATCCAGGCGTGGGTTTTTGTTTTATTTTCATCGAGTTTGACAGCCCACACAGAATCATATCCGTCTTCCACTGCAAAACTTCTTCCTCCGCCAACCATAAAATCTTCGCTGATGTATATATTTTCAAGCAGTGTATTATCCCAGGATGATTCAATGATGCCAAGTACACTTTCAAGAACCGAGGAATATATGCTCTTTTGCAACGTCATTGCAAACTGAACATTTCCGCCATCATACACCCAGTCACGCAAAGTAATAACATCCTGTCCCACAGCAGTTAAATCGCTCATAAGTACAACCGCTGTGTCGTAGTTATCTAAGTCGGGAAATGACTTTTTGGATAAATCCACGGCGGTGTATCCCACCTTCATATCGGAAAAAATTATCTCAAATTCTTCTATCGCTTCCGCGCTGTCATCCTGACTGCTATCCCACAGAATCACTGTGTTCTTTTTTAATGCTTCATTTGCTTTTGCCTTGGTTACAATATTTTCTTTTGGCATAAAATCCAGTTGGGCTTTGGCGTAGTTGTAGTTTATTCCGCTGCGTTCCACAAAAAGCACAAGTGCAATCAGAGCAAAAATAAAGGTGACTACAAGCATTCCGTTGAATCTGAATTTTAAAAATCTTTCTTTTAATCTTTCCAAAATGCTATCGCCTCCTTTACTCTTCTGGAAACAAACATTTTCTCAGATTGTATTTTTGCTATTAATTCTTTTATCTTGTCTCCCTGTTTAAGTTGAGAGTAATATTTCAGTTTGAGAAGTATGAATTCTTCAAGTCCGCTGTACAGCATATCCGCTTTTGAAAGGATTTCCCCGGCCTTGGTGTAATTTCCAAGTGCAAATTCATTTTCAAAATAACGGATATAATCCTCTGCCGTTTCCTCCAAACCGATTTTTTTGGAGACAAGTTCCGAATACAGGTGCCTGTTCATAATTTCCACCTGTCCCGACATGAGTTTTTGCTCCAGCACAGTCCATAAAAAGTCACAATAGTCGGAAAGTACGTTGATATCATCAGGGTTTTTGGCATACTCTCTTCCGAGTTTTTGAAGAGTGTAATCATTTTCTTTGGAAATTTCCACCATTGCTGTAACTGCATAGTGTACAACCTCGGGGTCTTCATTATTTCCCGCTTTTTGCAGAAATTCCACGTATTCTTTCGGGTTGTCGTTGAGTACGTCCATTATTATCTCACGGCGCTCTTTTGGTGAATTTATGATGAGTGCTTCTTCAATGGCAACAAGGGCATCATCGTTTTTGTTCTCTTCCACGGATATACCCTTGTAGAGAACGGAGTCAAGTTTCATTTTTGCAACGCCCACTGCTATTGTGTCATCTTTCTTAAAGAGAACCTCAAAATGCAGAAACATAACCGCCGCAAATCCCCAGAAAGGCAGGCACAAAACCACGAAAAACATATATTTGTGGACTTTCAGAAAGCCAAAATGTGTTCCGAAAAATGTAAAAACGCATAAAAGGATATGTATGAAAATAAGAACTCCTGCAAAAATGTTCATACATATCCCTCCTTTTTTACTTTACATTAACAGTTATTTCAAGGTTTTCAAACCTTGGCAAAATGAATTTCAAATCATTTTCGGTTGCCTGAGACAAGAGAATTCCCAGTTTTCCGTCACGGGTCTCGCCCAGAATGTCGTTTGCACGGATTTTACCCGTGAGCATATCGTCAACTTCTTCATAGGAATAGTCTTTTATGTCAAGTTCCAGAAACTCGTAGGTAAAAACTTTCCTTTCTGCCATATCCCTGAAGTTCTCGTAAATCCTTTCAAACTCATCCCTACGGAGAATCCGTGTTCCGTGTATGTACTGATTTTCATACAATTGCTGATTGTAATCATAGGCTCTGAGCAGTGATATTTCAGCCAGATCACACAATATTTTGAAAAGGTTTACATAGTAAAGAGAGTTTTGTTCCGGCTTTACGTGCCACACAAAGATGAGAAGTTCCAGTTTGTCTCTTCTCCACACTCCCGCTGCATACATGGGGAGCCCGGGGACGAATTCTGTATTTTTCCATATTTCGTCTTTTTTGATTTTCTCCAGAACGGGTGCATATGTGTCCAGAGATATTGAACGCGATACTTCGCTTAATATATCTCTGGAAGAAACTTCCAGTCTTCCGAACATGCTCTTGTCGTTGACAGAATATACGGAAAGGCTCTTGTTTTCAAGGGTTTGCTCAAAAGTATCCATGATTTTAAGGTAGAGTTTATGAGGCTCAACCGTGTCCAGATTTCTTGTGACATCAAATATTTTTCCGAAACTGTCTTTTGAACCTATAATCTGCTTTTTGAGGTCGCGCTTTTCGTTGAATGTATCCTGATACAGTTCTCTTGTGAATTCAAGTTTTTCCTCAAGAAGACTAATCTGGTCGTTGCCGAATTTGATTTTGTCATCTTTTGTAAGACGGACATAGCCCGATACTGCGCCCACAAGGAAGTAGTACACAAAGGCAAACCAGTTTGTGGGTTCATAGAATATGGTGAGCCATCCCGTTCCCGAAATAATCTTTGCCACAAACCACGCCATAGACGAAAGTGCCGCGGCGGCAAGTCCTGAATTGAGTCCATGGACTATTGCAACTATGACAATAAATGCCATTCTGAAATCAACTATCGAAAACATTACCGAAGAGCCTGTTATGATGTTCAAAACCTCTGTTACAATAAACATAAGGGCTATTTCCAGAGCCTTTACAACAGGTGTATGCTCCTTCATCCACATTTTTATTTTGCTCAGGTAATCCGTCGCTTTTATTTTCTTGGAAACAAGGTAATTTTCGTATTCTTCTTCCATATCGTCTATGATTGATATTCTTGAAAACCATCCGTATTCATTCCTGATTGCGGTGTTTTTTATATCCAGAAGATTTCCCTCGTCCTCGCCCGTGTAGTTGACCTTGAGATTGGGGTCAAAATCCAGAATACGCTTTGCCATATCGGCAAATGTAATGTTGAATTCATCGCTTACATTGAGGGTGCCTATGCCCTCCTGCCAGTTTTCAAGAAAACGTGCTGTAAGAAGAGATATGTCGTGCATGGATATGAAATATGCCCGTGCTCCCTCAGTCTCTTTAAAAGTAACGGTTCCCTCTTCCATCTGAGTAAAAATGCTGTTTAAAAAGTCGCCCTCATAAGTTCCGCTGTACAGATGCGGAATTCTGACAATCTTTATATCCACACCGTAGTGTTTAGTGTAAAATTCACACAGATTTTCCTTGGATAAGGTAATGACGCTTTTGTCTTTTTTGTTTGAATATGCACCGTCGAGAGACGAGAAGTATATGACCTTTGCATCTTTTTGGCATTTTGCAGTAAGGCTTAATATCTCCCTGAGTTTTTCTGAATCGGACTCCCCGTGCGAACAATATGTAAGTTCTCTTGCAAAGAAAATTACCACATCAAAGTCGTATGTTTCGAATATTCTTTCATAAGGAATACGCATACCGTTATAGACCTTGATTTTTCCGCCGGTTTTAAGGTGTGTCGGTCCTGCAATGAGTATATTGCTGCTGTCGAAAGCATCCTGAATGAATTTTTCTGTAACGTATCCTGTGTTTCCGGTAAGTAAAATACGCTTTGTTGCAAGTGTGTTAGGATCCACAATAATACGGTTTTTCTCGGAGATTTGTTCCCTTATTTCCAAAAGGTCGTTACTATTTACCACATTCAGAAGACACTGAACCAGAACCTCGTCAAAAACACCGCTCATGCCGTTTGATATCATCTCTATGGCAACATCCTGCGAAAAAGCATCTTTGTAACTTCGTGCACTTGTGAGAGCATCAAAGGAGTCGGCTATGGCAACAACACGGGCACAAATGGGTATTTCTTCACCCTTTAAGCCGTCGGGATATCCTGTGCCGTCTATTCTCTCGTGATGGTATCTTGTGATTTCTTTTGCATATTGTATAATCTTCGGGTCGATATCTGAAGATGTCTCTTCTATCATTTCACAACCCAGAACTGTGTGCTTTTTGACTATGTCATACTCAATCGGAGATAACTTTCCGGGAAAATCCAGTATGCTTTTTGGAATTTTGCTCTTTCCTATGTCGTGAAGCGAGGAGGCAATGGACATACACCTTATGTCTTCGTCCGTAAGAGGGTATTTGTCACTGATACGGCAAAGTTCGCTTAGCATAAGTTCTGTGAGCATTCTTACGTGGTAAATGTGAAATCCGCTTTCACCGTTGAGCATGGACGGGATGTTATCGCTCGAAACATCCATTATTTCCGGACATTTGTTCTCACCTTCGGTATTCAGTACAAGAACGGGGTTTACTGACGGCATATGTTTTGTCCTCCTTTCATATGATTTGAGTTATATTTATTAAAAAACTCCCATTTTATTCTTAATAATTTATTGTATCACAGTATTCGACATTTTTCAATACAATTGTTTTGGATTTTGGGGGAACAAAAGCAAACCCGCGAAATCAAATTTGCACCTTGACACAATTTTTAGTGAAGAGAGAATAGTGAAAAAGTAAAAAATCCGCACACTTTCGTGTACGGATTTTTTGGAAGAGGCGAATAGTTTAGATGCCATTTATATTTTAGTGAAATATCTCTCTGCGTTCGATATGAAATAATTTACTTCGTAAATTGTGAAATAGAAAGCTAACGCTTTCTGTGAAATAAAATTTGCCTTTTCATATTGCGAAGCAATATTTCATACACGCAGTGTATTTCATAGCGAAGCTATTTCACTTGCCGCAGGCAAATTTCATTGAAAAAAGCACTTCTTTCGAAGTGCTTTTTTCTGGTAGCGGCAGACGGATTTGAACCATCGACACTGCGGGTATGAACCGCATGCTCTAGCCAACTGAGCTATGCCGCCGTATTAAATTAGGTCGCATTCCGACTGCGACCTAATCATTATATTATAATTTTTTTACGTTGTCAAGATGTTATTTGAAAAAAATTGCTACATTCCCAATATTTCCGAAAGGTTTCTCTGAATATTGCCTGCTACACACGGTTTATTCATGGAATACACGTGAACATTTTTTATTCCGTTTGCAAAAAGGTCAATAATCTGGTCGGTAGCATAGGCTATTCCCGCCTGCATCATGGCAACGGGATTTGAACCGAACTTGTCCACAAGGGATTTGAATCTTTGAGGCATAAAGGAGCCCGAAAGTTTCATTGCCCTCTCCACCTGAACCGCATTGGTTATGGGCATAATGCCGGGAATTACGGGAACGGTAATTCCTGCCTCACGGATTTTGTATAGGAAGTTATACAGAAGATTGTTGTCGAAAAACATCTGTGTCACAAGAAAACTGCATCCTGCGTCCACCTTTTCTTTAAGGTACTTGATATCTTCCTCTTGATTTAAACTTTCGGGATGTATTTCAGGATAGCAAGCGGCACCTATGCAAAAATCGTGTCCGCTTTCCTTTATGTCGTGTATGAGGTCCACCGCATAACGATAGTCCCACTTTGAACGGTCTGCATCTTCCATACCTTTGGGTATATCGCCTCTCAGCGCCATTATGTTTTCAAGGCCTGCCGCCTTTATTTCCTCTATCCTTTTCATTACCGTTTCTTTGGTGGATGAAACACAGGTAAGATGCGCAAGAGTAGGCACGCCGTAATTTTGCTTGATATTTTTTGCAATATCAAGAGTATATCGGCTTGTCCCACCCCCTGCTCCGTAGGTAACACTCATAAACGAGGGGGAAAGTTTTGCAATTTCTTCCGTGGCGTGGCGCACGCTGTCAAAAGAGGTATCTGTCTTTGGAGGAAAAACTTCAAATGACATATAGAAACCGTCTTGTTGCAAAATACTGCTTATCTTCATTTTTATTCCTTCTTTGGCAACTTATTCATTCTTGTCGGAAACTTTTACAATTTCCACAAGTTTGTCTGTTTCGCTTTCTTCTGTGAGGATTTTGCATTCATCGTCATCATTGGAAACAACAATGATGATGTCCTCTTGCTCAGAAGTGTATTTGATGTTATCTACAATTTCAGCCTCGATTTTTTCCCTTATCATACGATGAATTTCTTTTTCGGGAGCGTCTTGGCCCATATCTTTTTTAATCTTTTCTTCTATTTCTTCCACCTTTTCTTGTTTGATTGCCTCATCAAGAGATTTTTCATCAAGCGTCTTAAGTGCTACGGTAACTGTATATTTGATTTTTTCTTCTTCGATTTGCTCGGGGTTTGATATTTTGTAATCTATATCAGAAAGCGCTGCTGCAATTTTGACAGAACTGTCTTTTGATAAAGAAAGTTTGTCGGAAACTCTTTTCACATATTCATCCTTGCTTTTAACGCCGAATTTTTCTGCAAAAGCATCATCATCCACATGTTTTTTTGCTTCTTCAATATCAAAATTCACAAAAGCATCCATGAATTTTTCAACAGTTGCCTGAGCCTTAACTTCCGTGCTCTCTTCCTTATCATTATTGCGTCTTGTGTCTTCATCACTTGAACCGCATGCGGTAAAGATAGCAATGCCCAGGCAAAGTATCAGCAAAAGCGCCGAGATTTTCTTAATCATAACAGAACCTCCAAAAAGTTTTTCTGTTTTTCATTTTAGCACAATTTGTCAGGTATTGTCAAATTCTTTATTCGTCAATTGCTTCGGTTTCAAAAGATATTACACCGCCGTCTGTGGCATCTACAACTACTTCATATTCTGTTTTTTCCTTGCGGAATTCTACCTCGTATTGCCACACATCGTTCTCATTGTCAAGTTCCACTCTGCCGAAAAACACACCCTTGGGCTTTAGTCCTGCAGTTTCAAGGGCAATTTCCTTCGCTCTGTTTTCACCGATAAAACCCGAAGTGTCCACAGTCTCCTCCAAGGGAACTTCAGCGTTTTCCACAGCGGCAACAGACTCGGGTGATTGCGGTATTGAATTATTTTGACGGTTATTACATCCTGCGATGCCAAACAAAATAGCAGAAAACAGTATGATAGAGAAAAATATCTTGTTCATATGCGTCAACTCCTCTTAACATTATATGGAATTAAAAGGAGTAATATGCAAAAAATAGACTGTCGAAAAAGAACGCACCGCAAAGTGAAACAAAAGTAATGGACCGTAAAAACAATGTTTTTACAGTCCATGGTTAATTGCTATAAAATTATTCCAAGTCGCTTGCTTTAGCGTCGATGATCCATTCGTCGTCATCTTTAACAACAACGATTTCCTGTTCCTCTGTTGTTGTTTCGATATCAAGATCTTCGATTGTGTCTTCGGCAATCTTTATGGCTTCTTCAAAAACAACTGCAAGCATTTCTTCTTCTGTCATATCT
>JAZNJU010000201.1:0-2061 GCA_045578205.1 Clostridia bacterium
TACGGTTTTACCAAAGACGATTGGGGAGAGGTTTATCCAATAGGCGCATATCATACGGCACGTAAGTATGACGGTGTGAAACTTGGTGTTAATATGGAGGTCTTTTCCGACGGCAAGAGAATGAAGATTGCCCGTTATCCGAATGAGGGCTATTTGAAACTTGATAATGTCAAGAATCAAGGGGACCCGGGTGAGTTTCCACCGCAGAACTATTGGGAAAACTGGGAAGAGAGACGAAACCATGACGGTGGTTCTTATATTATAGATAGAGATACTAATAAATATATCTCCAAATGGAAAGAACCCGAAACAGCATGGATGTTCGGTTATTTCTATTGGGATTGGGCTGACGCTTCAACTCCTGTTAAAAAGATAGACAATATTAACAGAGCCGTATATCCTGAATTTGTTGCAAGATTTGGAGCAAGGGCGGGCGCTGATTATTACTTCTTCAATGTACTTGAAGAACTTGATGCACCCGGTGAATACTATCTTGACAGAGAAAAAGGTCTCCTTTATGTTTATACTTATAATGTGGGAGACAAGATAGAAATATCTCTCAGCGAAAAGCCTCTTGTTAATGCTTCAAATGTTGAGAACATGACTTTTGAAGGCTTTGAATTTAAATGTGCACGTAATAGCGGTGTAATTATCTCAGGTAACAAAAATACTGTTAAAAACTGTCTTGTTAAGAATGTCGCCACACACGGTATCGTTATTGACGGCTACGAAAATACTGTTGATAACTGCGAGGTGACACGTACAGGCTGTGGCGGTATTTACCTTAGCGGTGGCGACAGAATGACACTTACACCTGCCAATAATAAGGCTACAAATAACCTTATTCACGATTATTCCGAAGTTTATCAGACATATCAGCCGGGTATAAATCTTACAGGTGTTGGACAGATATGCGCTCATAACGAGATCTATAATACCCCTCACGAAGCAATTCAGTATATAGGTAATAATCATCTTATTGAATACAATTACCTTCACGAGGTCGTTCTGTATTCCGCAGATGCGGGAGCAATTTATACAGGCAGGGATTTTGCGGGCTATGGTACGGTAATTCGCCACAATATTCTTAAAAACGTTGGTGGAGAAGAACTCCATCCTGAGGGTATTTATTGGGATGATGCTCAGCCGGGTCAGACTGCTTATGGCAATATCCTTATAAATGTAGGTCATTGGGCGTTTGAAGTCGGCGGCGGTCGTGACAATGTTGTCCGTGATAATATTATTGTGAATTCCGGTGGCGAACCTCTCCATTACGACGACAGGGCTTACGACGGCTTCTTCCATGACGGTTGGTACAGATCTCATATTATGGTCGAAAATGAAGGGGAGTATGAAAGTCTCGTAAATGTGCCTTATAAGGAAGGTATATGGGCGGAAACATTCCCCTCACTTGCAAAGGTTGAAATTGCATTTGCCAAAAAGGATTCTCCCGATTTTGTAGTTTATCCCGCAAATGGTATTGTTGAAAACAATATTATAATACGTGATAAGGGTAACAATTTCGATATTGCAGACACTGTTTATAAATACAGCCATATAGGTGTTAATCCCGAATTTAAGACTTGCGAAGAAGCAGGTTTCGACCTTGAAACTCTTAAATTTAAGGTTCAGCCCGAAAACTTCCCCGAAATTCCGGTAGACAAGATTGGACGAAACAAAGGTGAATGATTATGGAAAATATAATCATAGTAAAAAGCGGTGAATCCATTGTATCTGCTCAGCAGAAAGCCCGTAATTTAAAGAACGCAACAGTTATAGTTGAAAAAGGCGTTTACAGAGAATCTCTTGAATTCGATGAAAGAGACAACGGCACGACATATATCGGTGAAGGTGCTGTTCTCACAGGCGGTCTTGAGGTTGCATACTGCGATACAAAAGATATTCCCGAGGAAATAAAAGCAAGACTTACACCCGAAGCGGCGGCAAAAGTAAGATGTATTGATCTTACTACTTACGGTTTTACCAAAGACGATTGGGGAGAGGTTTATCCAATAGGCGCATATCATACGGCACGTAAGTATGACGGTGTGAAACTTGGTG
>JAZNJU010000202.1:0-3912 GCA_045578205.1 Clostridia bacterium
AAATCCACAGTGCTTGTCTTTATTATACCGCAGGTAGCTACTCCTGCAAATATAACAAATTTGATGAAAGGAGAAATAATTAAAAACCACCCCTTTCGAGATGGTTTTAATTATACGTGATGAAATGAGAAGTCTTACATACAAAATATTGCCGGAGGATGAGGGGAGAAAATTAAAAGATATTTTGAAAAGAAATCTTGGCATATCTGCCCGCGTTCTTGCTAAACTTAAAAATTCATGCGACGGTATAATGTGTAACGGGGTGCAGGTATATACAAATCACACAGTAAGTGAGGGAGAGATTATAGAAATTACTCTTCGTGACACGCAATCTCAAAACGTAGAACCCTCTGAAGTTAAAATCAATGTAATATATGAAGATGAAGATATTTTGGTAGTGGACAAACCTCATTCTATGCCCACGCATCCGTCACAAAACCACCATAACGATACTTTGGCAAATGCGGTAATGGGTTACTACAAAGGTGAGGACTTTACTTTTCGTGTTATAACAAGACTGGACAAGGATACTTCGGGTGTTGTTGTAATAGCAAAAAATAAAATATCCGCCTCAATTATTACCCGGGAAATGACAGACGGGCAAATTACCAAGGAATACTACGCGCTTTGCCACGGCTGTCCTTCGGAAACGGAGGGGAAGATAGATGCTCCGATTGCCAGAAAAAAGGATTCTGCTATAATGCGCGAGGTGGACATTGATGGAAAAGAGGCACTGACATACTATGAAGTTGTAAAATCAAATGACAGTCTTTCTCTCGTCAAGGTAAGACCGGTTACCGGAAGAACTCACCAGATACGTGTGCATCTTTCCTATATTGGCAATCCCATATACGGTGATGATATGTACGGTTCCTGCGTGAAAGGGGAGAGAACAAGGCTCCATTGCCGAAAGATAGCACTTATTCACCCCATAACAAAAAAAGAATTGTACTTTGAATCACCTGTTCCAGATGATATGGAATTTTAAAAAGTGACCCTTTTAAAAGGTCACTTTTACTTTGGAAATATCAGTTTCAATTATTTTTTGCTTCACGGGGAGTATCATTCCCGGGGATACGGAAAGTTCATCCACTCCCAGTGAGAGCAGTGTTTCCGTAACAGAGGTATCCGCTGCAAGTTCTCCGCATATGCCACACCAGATCCCCTCTTTGTGAGCGTTGTCACAAACAGTCTTTATGAGACGCAATATCGATGGGTGTTTTGGGTCACAGAACGCTTCTATCATAGGATTTTGTCTGTCTGCTGCCAGAGTGTATTGCGTCAGATCATTTGTACCTATTGAAAAGAAATCCACTTCCTTGGCGAGTAAATCGCTTATAATTGCAGATGCGGGCGTTTCTATCATTATTCCTAGAGGTACTTTTGAATTGAACGGTATTCCTTCAGATTTCAGTTCTTCACATACCTCTTTGCAGATTTCCTTGGTTTTGTGAACTTCGGAAATGGAAGTTATCATTGGGAACATAATCGAAATTTTCCCGAATGCAGATGCCCTGTAAATTGCCCGAAGTTGTGTTTTGAACAGGGAAGGACGGGTAAGACATATTCGTATTGCTCGTATGCCAAGGGCAGGATTTTCTTCTTTTGGCATTTCAAAATAGTCCACGTTTTTATCTGCTCCTATATCCAGGGTTCGAATTATTACTTCTTTGCCCAAAGCTTTTTCTGCGGCACTTTTGTATATGACAAACTGTTCGTCTTCGCTTGGATATCCCGAACTTTTGAGAAAAATAAATTCACTTCTGAAAAGTCCCACACCCATAGCATCATTTGCATATACGGCAGACATATCCTCAAGAGATCCGATGTTTGCGTAAAGTTTGATTTCTTTTCCGTTACGTGTAATTGGCTTAATGCCTTTTAGTTTTTCCAATAGCCTTTGTTTTTCGTCATATTCCTGCTTTTTCTCCTGCATTTTAATTATGGTTTGCATATCCGGTTCGATGTATATCTTTCCTGTAAATCCATCCGCGATAATTTCCGAGTCGGCATATTCTTTTTCGGTGATGCCATGTGCGTTTATAATTGCAGGAATATTCATGGTTCTTGCCAGTATGGCAGTATGAGAATTATTACTGCCTTTTTCCGTGACAAACGCCAGTATTTTGCTTTTGTCAAGTTGTACCGTTTGAGACGGTGTAAGGTCGACGGCACCGATTATTGCGGATGTTTGAGATATTATACCGTGGTCTTCTTCTCCCGAAAGAATAGAAATTATTCTGGAAGAAACATCTTTGACATCGGTTGCTCTTGCGCGCATGTAGGAGTCTTCCATGGAAGAAAACATTTCCGAAAAACTGTCGCAAGTTAGAGCAACAGCACTTTCGGCATTGAGAGACTGCTCCTCAATGTAGGTGTGTATTGATTTCAGGTAGTCAGCATCAAAAAGCATCATACGGTGTATGTCGAAAATCATTGCATTTTCCTCGCCGACTTCTCCGAGTGCTTTTTTGTACAGATGTTCCAGTTGGTTGTCTGCGGTGAACTTGGCTTTTTCAAATCTTTCTAATTCTGCCTTTGTATCACTTACCCTTGTTCTGTGCACAATCAAAGGAGAATCATTCAATACTTTAAGTTTTCCAAAGGCAATTCCTCCACAGACACCCTGACCTTCAATTACAATCATAAAATACCTCTTTTACAAGTTTTCTTTCAAAAAAATTTGGAGGGCGCTCAACGCATCATCCTCATCATTGCCGGAAAAGGTTAGTTTTATTTCGTCACCCTCTTTAACTCCAAGAGACATTACGGAAAAAATGCGTTTTGCGTCAGCGGTTTTGTCCTCTTTGTGGATTGTTATGTCGCAATTGAATTTTTCTGTTGTCTTTACAAGTGTACCTGCGGGTCTGGCGTGTATTCCAAGCGGATCTTTTATTGTATAAGTAAATTCTTTCATAATCATAACTCCTCTCTAATGACTATCTTTGCCATTTTGAGATTAATTATTATAAACAAATTAATAAAAACCCCAAATCATTGTTTGTGATTTGGGGTTTGAAAAAATTGTGTGTATTTATCAATACATTCCCATACCGCCGGGCATTCCGCCGCCTGCAGGCATAGCAGCCGCTGCATTGGGATCAACCTTGTCTGCAACAATGCTTTCGGTTGTAAGAACCATACTTGCAACGCTTGCAGCGTTCTGAAGAGCGCTCCTTGTAACCTTGGCAGGATCTACAATGCCGTTCTCAACCATATTTACATACTGTTCGATAAGGGCATTGAAGCCAACACCTGGCTCGCTGGATTTGATTTTATCAACGATTACAGAACCTTCAAGACCTGCATTCTTTGCAATCTGCTTTACGGGTTCTTCAAGAGCCTTTAGGATTATCTGAACACCGGTCTTTTCGTCGGCATCGTCGATATCCTTAAGAAGAGCCTCTACAGAGGGGATGGCATTGATGTAAGAAGTGCCGCCGCCTGCAATGATACCTTCTTCCACAGCAGCCTTTGTTGCGGCAAGAGCATCCTCGATACGGAGTTTCATTTCTTTCATTTCGGTTTCTGTAGCAGCACCAACCTTGATTACAGCGACACCGCCGGAGAGTTTTGCGAGTCTTTCCTGGAGTTTTTCTCTGTCAAATTCGCTGTTGGTTTCTTCAATCTGGTTTTTGATTACTGCGATTCTATCCTGAATTTCATTGGAGTCACCGTTTCCGTCAACGATTATTGTGAGTTCTTTCTGAACTTTAATCTGCTTTGCAGTACCGAGCATATTGATGGTGGTTTCTTTTAGGTCAAATCCAAGTTCATCGCTTATAACCTGACCGCCTGTGAGAATAGCAATGTCACGGAGCATTTCTTTTCTTCTGTCACCGAAACCGGGTGCTTTGACAGCAACACAAGTGAATGTTCCGCGCAGTTTGTTTACAACGAGTGTTGTAAGTG
>JAZNJU010000203.1:0-14186 GCA_045578205.1 Clostridia bacterium
TGCCGATACCGATGACAGCCTTTGCCATTACTTCGGTATTTATGTTGTCGCATATACCTCTTGCAACAGCCTGGAGGTCAGGAAGATTTGTTTCGTCTTCAAACTCTTTTACCAGGGCAACGTTGTTTTCGTCGATATTTACGATAAAGTCAGACTGTTTGTTGGGGAACATTCCTTCAATGAGTTCAAGCACAGAGAAATCCGATACGCGCTCTGTCTGAATAAGGAACACTGCTCTCTTGGCATCCACGGGGATGTGGAGTTCTGCTGCTTTTGCAAGAATGTCTCCGGGGAGGATATTGTCCAAAAGGAAGTTCTTTATAAAGTTCAATTTGTCGTGCTTATCGTCGTAGAGAGATTTTACCGATGAAAAACTTACCTGCAGTATGTCAGAATAGTTGCGGGCAAGAGTATCGTCACCTTTTACGAATATAATGTAGTCAATTTTGCCCATGTTTACTATGGGTTTGTAGGTAAAGCCATTATAAGTAAAGGTGTCGGTGTTGTCTGCCGTGAAAGACAAAACGCACTCAAGGTCATTGTTGCTTATGCACGAATCGTTTGAGGAAATTACAAAACCGCTGTCGGTGATTATGCCCAAATCACGGTTCATAACTTCTTTCATCTGGTGAGCCATTTGCTGAAAAAGTCTAACATTCATCTAATTCACCTCATAAAATACAATAGATAATTATATAATAAACTTTTTTGAGGAAATTTGCAATAAATTACGGAATAATTGTTTTTTAAATGTGTGTTTTGCACAAAAAAACTAATTACATAAGCAAAACATTGTGGAAAACGCACAACAAAATTGCAACGTTTCTTCAAAAGCATATTTTTCATTCAGCCTAATATAATGTAGAAAAGGAGGTCAAGCCATGGGAGAAACTTTTGTTACGGCGGTAGGGTATATACTGGGAGTTCTTGTTGTTCTGGTAGTTTCGGGAATATTTTTAAAACCCATAAAGTTTGTTGCTAAACTCGTTTTAAACAGCATACTCGGACTTTTGTTTATGATGCTTATAAACTTTCTGGGATCAGGTTCGGGAATAAACATCGGCATAAATCCCGTTACTGCCGTGGGTGTTGGTGTTCTTGGAGTTCCGGGAGTCATAGCAATTCTGATTATGCAGATTTTTTTCTGATTGCCCCGATTGTGCTTAAAAAAGTGCATTGAAAAGCACTCTTTTTTGTGTTATCATCTATGACAAAAGAAAAACAGGAGGAAAAAACAATGTGGATAAATGCAAATGATTTTACGGATAAATCCTGCGATAGCGATATGATACAGGCGGCAATTGATGCGGCTTCAAAGACGGGTCAGAGTGTTCTTGTACCCAAATACAATAAAAGGACAGGCTCCGATGTGTGGGAGATAACCAAATCAATAGAACTTTGCGATGAGACTACCCTCATACTCCAGAACTGCCATCTGCGTCTTGCAGATGACGTCATCTGCAATATGATTACAAACTCAAACGCCCGAAAGCCCATTGCTCTGGAGGAAGAGGGCAAGCAAAGAAATATAACCATCCGCGGTATCGGAAGCGCTCTTCTGGACGGCGGAAAGCACAACGGACTGTACGAGGTAAACGGAATTGCCCGCTCGGTGTCAAAGTATCCCGACAAGGAGATATCTTTAAACTGCCTTATGTATTTCCAGAACGTTGAAAACCTGGTTATCGAGGGAGTTAAGATAAAAGACCATCGCTACTGGGGAATTTGTCTCTATACCACGTCATACAGCCGTGTGAGCAACATTACATACGAAAGTTCTTCCAATGTTCCCAATCAGGACGGTATTGACATTATGAAAGGAAGTCACGACATAATCGTGGAAAACATAAGAGGATGTGTGGGAGACAACGTTGTGGCTCTTCTTGCAACCGAGGACGGGATATATTCCAAGGTGGTAAAAAATGTGCGTGACGGAGATATCCACAACATCACCATACGAAACATTATGGTTTACGGTGTGGGAGGATGTGCTCTGGTAAGGCTTCTTAACCACGACGGTTACCGCATATACAATGTGCGCATAGACAACGTGATGGAAGTTTCACCCTGGTCGGAAAACGACGCTCCGGTTGCACAGAACCCCGACCTTGTGATTGTGTCCGATGAAGACGGAAACATAGTCCACAAAAGGCACCTCACCCCCGGCGAAGCGGGTTATAGGTGTGAGGCGGCAATACTTATCGGTGAGTCCTACTGGTACAACAAGAGCCAGGCACAGCCCGGTGACACATTCGGAATATCGGTGTCCAACGTTATGACCCACGCAAGATACGGTCTGTTTTTAAACAACACCCTTTTGGATTCGTCCTTTGACAATATACGGATGTTCGGAAACGGCTTTGCCGCAGTTTACTTCGGTGAGGGCGAAATGGAGAATGTCAGATTTACAAACATAAGTTACGACAAAGACTGCAAGCCTTTGAAAGAGGATGAACACATATTCATAGAGTGGAACAACACAAAATCCGATGGCTTCAGTTGTGTACATATGAACGGAACAAAGATGAAAGAAGTAAGTTTTGACAATGTGCGTGCAGGAAGAGGTATGGAGTCTGTGTTTGGCGGACACGGAGAGGGCGAGATAAACGCCGAAAGGATAAAAACCTACGGAGATACAGTTCTTTCAACTGCCAAGGGAGTAAAAATAAACTAAATATTCACCCGAAAAAAATGGGGATGTAAAAAATTGAAACGAATTTTTTACATCCCCATTTTTGTTGACAAGAGTGACATGAGAATGTATACTCGAATAAATATGTTTGATATGGAGTTGGAAAAAGTGAAATTTGGCATTAATGGAAGAGACTTTATATTTGACGGAAAACCGATAAAAATAATATCGGCATCGGTCCATTATTTTAGAAATCTTCCCGAAACCTGGGATGACATTTTTGCAAAACTGGTTGCTCTTGGGTGCAACTGCGTAGAGACTTACTGTGCGTGGAATATGCACGAAAAACAGAAAGGCGAGTTTGACTTTTCAGGCGGTCTTGATGTTGCCTTGTTTCTCAAAAAAGCACAATCCTACGGTCTTATGGCAATAGTGCGCCCGGGCCCCTACATCTGTGCCGAGTGGGAGTTTGGCGGACTTCCCTGGTGGATTCAGGCGGAGGACAACCTCAACATAAGGTGTATGGATGAAAAATACATCGAATATTTCGACAGGTATCTGGACAGGATTTTTGATGAAATAAGACCTCTGCTTTGCACAAACGGAGGTCCCGTCATAATGGTTGCCTGCGAGAATGAGTACGGTTACTACGGCGATGATGTCCAATACCGCAATTACCTGAGGGACGGATACATAAAAAGGGGTATAGATGTACCGCTGTTTACTGCTGACGGAAGCGAAAAAAAGCAACTTCTGGACGGCACTGTTGAGGGGTGCTTACCCATACTCAATTTCGGTTCCAAGGCAAAGATGCACTATGACAATCTGGAAGCACTTTTCCCCGGAAGCCCCCGAATGGTAATGGAAATGTGGAACGGCTGGTTTGACGAGTGGGAAGATGGTTTTCACCACACGACTTCTGTGGAGGACTATGTAAAATCGGTGGACGAGGCACTCTCGATGGGAAGCGTCAATATGTATATGTTTATCGGCGGTACGAACTTCGGATTTATGAACGGCGCCAATCACGGCGAAAAATACTGCCCCCATGTTACAAGTTATGATTATGATGCGCTCCTTACCGAGTGCGGTGACGTTACACCAAAGTATATGGCAATCCGCGAGGTTATAAAAAAATACACGGGAAAAGAACCTCCAAAAGTGCCTGCCGACAGACCCAAAAAGGCATACGGCAGAGTGGAATTTACAAAAACGGCAGGTCTTTTTGATAACCTCCCGGAGATTTCCTCGCCTGTTTTTTCAAAGGTTGCGCTCAATATGGAAAAATACGGTTTGGGATACGGCTACATTGCCTACACCACAAAGTTAAACCGTGATTATGACAATGCCGTCCTCTCTTTTGACAGTCTGGGCGACAGAGCGCAGGTGTATGTAAACAGAACTCTTGCAGGAATTGTGTATATAAACGAGAGCCTTTCGGTGACATTTTCGGCAAAGGCAGGAGACACGCTTACCGTACTTTGCGAAAATATGGGAAGAACAAATTTCGGCACAAAAATGATGCGCAAAAAAGGCATTGACGGAAGATGTATGATAGATGACAAAATCCACTTCGACTGGGAGGTCTATCCTCTTGCTATGGACAACCTGGAGAGACTGAAATACACCGACACAACTCCCTTTGAAAAATCGGTGTTTGTAAAGGGAACAGTCATTATAGACGAGCCTTGCGACACTTTCCTGAAACTTTGCGGTTTTACAAAGGGGTTTGTGACAATAAACGGTTTCAACCTCGGAAGACACTGGTGCAAAGGTCCGCAGAGGACACTTTTTGTTCCGTCTTCGGTTCTTAAAAAAGGGGAAAACGAAATAATCGTTTTCGATTCCGACGGCATAGACGGGGGAGCATACGGCGAATTTACCGACACTCCCGAACTTGGATAAGAAAGAGAAACAATATTTCAAAAAATATGCCTCTCGCAAACGCGAAAGGCTTATTTTTAAAATATAAATGAATACACCTGCGGTGCCCTCTTGGCAGAGATGGAAAAAATAGTGCAGAACGGACAAACCGAACCAAAGGCAAAGCCTTTGGGAAACCCGAAGGCGTACAAAGGTACGTCGAGCGGTGAGGTTTGTGCGGAGTCGGGTGACAACAAAAAAGGAAGTCGCAAATCTAAGTTTGCGACTTCCTACATAAAAATATTTTATTGACATAAAAGAGAAAGTTCTCCGAGTGCATATCCCGTCACCCGACGGTCTGTGCATTTTTTACATCTCAAACGTTTTTTCTAAAAAAATCAGTCAGATGTGTAGGGGAGAAGTGCAATATGTCTTGCTCTCTTTATAGCAACAGTAAGTTGTCTCTGATGTTTTGCACAGTTACCGCTGATTCTTCTGGGGAGAATCTTTGCTCTTTCAGAAACGTATCTTCTGAGTTTTGCTATATCCTTGTAATCGATTTCAGCAACTTTATCTACACAAAAAGCACAAACTTTCTTTTTGGACTTTCTGCGGAAAGATCTTTCTTCAGCCATGAGTTAAACCTCCTTTAATTATTGTTCTTGCCCTGATACAACTTGTCAGAACGGCAGGTCATCGTCTGCAGGCATGGGGATAAATCCATCGTCAGCACCGAATGAACTTGTGTTGGAGTTGTTGTTTGCAAATGAGGGAGCAGCGGATGCACCGTCATTCTGGGACTTGCTGTCCACGAAGTTGATTTCTTCGGCAACAACTTCCGTAACATATACTCTCTGACCGTCTTTTTCGTAATTTCTTGTCTGTATGGAGCCTACAACGCCAACCATACGGCCTTTTGCGAAATAGCGGGAGAGGAATTCAGCCTGCTGTCTCCATGCAACGCAGTTGATGAAATCTGCGTCATAGTTGCCCTCTGCATTCTTGAAGCGTCTGTTTATTGCAATAGTAAAACTGCAAACGGAAACACCGCTTCCTGTTGTTTTGAGTTCAGGGTCCTTTGTCAGTCTGCCAACCAGAATTGCTTTGTTCATTAGTATTCACCGGCCTTTACTATTTTCTAACAACTATAGTTCTTAAGATACCGTCTGTGATGTTGTACACTCTTTCGAGTTCGGCAATAAATTCAGCCTGGCTTTCAAAATTAACCAAAACATAGTATCCCTCTGTTTTGTAATCGATAGGATATGCCAGTCTTCTCTTGCCCCAAACGTCTACGGATTCTACAGTAGCGTTTGCTTCAATAAGAGCCTTGAACTTTTCTGTTGTGGCATTGATCTGGTCTTCTGCTAAAGACGCGTCAATAACAAAGATGGTTTCGTACTTGTTCTTAACATTTTCCATGTCGTTTCACCTCCTTTTGGACTTTGGCCTCAGACCTTTGCCTGAAGCAAGGAATGTATGCAAAATTTGCATACGCAAGCATTATACATCATAAAATAGTTTTTGTCAACAGAAAATTATGCTTTACAAACTTGATTTTATGTGTTATACTTTGCCGAGTGATAAATTCATTCATTCATTGATAGGAGTTATGATATGAATTACATTGATTTTTGCGATGAGAGCCTGTCTCAGATTGTGCTGGGAACAGATGGTTACTCCGGAAGAATCGACACGGAAACCGCATACAACATCATGGATTGTTACATAGAAAACGGAGGAAATGTCATCGATACCGCCAGAAGTTATTGCGGAGGCGAATCGGAAAAACTTGTGGGCAGATATATAAAGGAAAGAGGACTTGGAGGGAAAATATTCATCTCCACAAAGTGTTCTTTTCCTACAGAAGACATACATATTTCCAGGCTCACTCCTGCCGAAATTGAGGCAGACATCGACGCAAGTCTTCTTGCGCTTGGGGTGGACACCATAGATATGCTCTGGCTTCACCGCGACGATGAGAAAAAAGGCGTCCGCCACATAATAGACACCTTAAACGAAATGGTCAGAAAGGGAAAAATCCGCTTTTTCGGTGCTTCCAACTGGACATATGAAAGAATAGACAGTGCCAATCGCTACGCTTATGAAAGCGGAGGGGACGGTTTCGTTGCAAGTCAGGCACATTGCAACATGGCAAAGTGTGCCTGCGTATGGGATGACACGATGGTAATTGTGGACACGGACGAAAAGAGAAATTACGAGGAAAATGATTTTCCTCTGTTTGCATATTCTCCGCAGGCAAAGGGCTTTTTTGAAAAGTATGCTTCGGGAATTCTGTCTCCAAAGGCAAGAGAACGCTATCTTTGCGAGGAAAGTGTAAAGATGTATGCAAAAATCAAGGCAGAGGCAGACAGCAGGGGAGACACTGTCTCCCACACGGTTCTGAGACTTCTTACAGAATCCTTTTCTTCCGACATTTTCCCCGTCATAGGGCCGTCGGGAGTAAGGCAACTCAAAGACTCTTTAAATTTGAAACAGTAGACCTAACGGCGATATGAAAACTCCGGTTTTTGTATCGTCTTTTTTATTTCAAAATTTGTATTGAAAATCTACCTATATAATGTTACAATACAAAGTGGAAGAATTTTTCTTGGAGGAAAAGCCATGAGCAAAGTTTTCTGCGTGGAAGATGACAGCAACATCCGCGAACTTATTGAATACACAATGTCCTCGGTGGGTTTTGACACGGAATCTTTTGAAAACGGCGAAGATTTTTTCAAAAGACTCCAAAGCGTAAAACCCGATGTTCTGCTTCTGGACATAATGCTTCCCGATATGGACGGAATGGAAATTTTAAAGAGAGTGAGAGAAAATGGCGCTACAAAGGATATCTGCGTAATCCTCATTACCGCCAAATCCGAAAGAATGGACAAAATCCGCGGACTGGATATGGGTGCAGACGACTACATAACAAAACCCTTTGATGTGCTGGAACTTATATCCCGTGTCAAAGCACACCTGAGACGGTGCAATTTGCAGGACGACAGAACAAAGAAAGCAGAAAACATTTCTCTGGATTTAAACAAGCGCCTTGTCTTTGTGCGAGGCGAGGAAGTCAGCCTTACTTACAAGGAGTTTGAACTTCTCAATATGCTCCTTGAAGCAAAGGGAAATGTTGTTGCAAGAGAAAGTATCATCCGCCGTATATGGGGCTCCGATTTTGAGGGAGAAACCAGAACTCTGGATGTTCATATGAGAACTCTCCGGCAGAAACTGGGCGAAGAGGGAAGTGTCATAGAAACGGTGAGAAATGTCGGTTACAGAATTGTCTGAGGTGGCTTATGTATAAAAAAATATCAAGGTATATGCGCCTTTTGTGCCTTGTGACGCTGATTTTGTCCACAATCCTCATCATTTCCGTGTGCTACACATATTTTGACGGCAGTATGAAAAATGAAACGGACAGAAAAGCGGAGTTTACCGCATCACTTCTTGACGGAGAGCAGGACAAAATAAGCGCCCTTGAAAAACTTAAAAACACCGAAAACAGAATAACTCTTATAGACGGCAACGGCAATGTCCTCTACGACAGTTTTGAAATCAGCGGTGAAAACCACCTTGACCGTTCAGAGGTAAAAAGTGCACTTGAAAACGGCAAAGGCCATTCGGAAAGGTATTCCAAAACTCTCAAAAAGAGGATGTACTATTCCGCCCTGCGTCTTTCCGACGGGTCTGTACTGCGTTTTTGCGACAATGCGGACCGTGTTCCCGAAGTTTTCTACACCATAGTGCTTGCGGTTATCTTTATTATGGTGCTTATGTACATAGCAACCGCCACAGTGGCGTCGGTTTTTACCCACAACATAGTAAAACCCATTTCGGAAATTGACCCCAAAGGGGAAAATCTGGATGAAGTCTACGAGGAAATCCGACCGTTTTTGAAGAGAATTTCTCAGCAGAATGACGAAATATACCGTCAGATGGAAAGGGTTACCGAACAAAAGGCGAGACTGCGCGCCATAATGGATAACATAAACGAAGGTCTTGTCATTATTGGCAAAAACAGTGATATTCTCTCCGTAAACACCCCTGCACTGGAGATTTTTTCCGTAAGGGAAAATGAGGTTAGATACAAGAACTATTCCGCTCTCACAACAAAAGAGCAAGTGCTGTCTCTTATTAAAAAATCCCTTTCGGGGCACAAGGGCAGTGAACTTTTCGAGAAAGAAAACAGAACATATGAGATTTTCCACAGTCCCGTTTTCGACAGCGAGAGCATAACGGGGTGTGTTCTTATGATATTCGATGTTACCGAGCGTGTTGATTCGGAAAAAATAAGAAAAGAATTCACCGCAAATGTTTCGCACGAACTCAAAACACCGCTCACAACCATACACGGTTATTCGCAGATTATAGGAAGCGGAATTGCAAGACCCGAAGATGTGGGAGATTTTGTAAAAAAGATAGAAAAAGAAAGCAGGAGGCTCATTGCCCTTGTGGACGACATCATAAAACTCTCTCATCTGGACGAGGGAAGCGCAGATACACCAAAGCAGAGGGTATCCCTGCGAGCCGTTGCCAACGAGGTCATGGATTCACTCTCGGCAAAAGCCGAGGAAATGCAGGTTACGATGTGCCTTGAGGGGTCAGATTCATTTGTAACGGCAAATCCGTCACAACTTTCGGAAATGATATACAACCTTGCAGACAATGCCATAAAGTACAACAAACCTCAGGGAAAAGTAACCATACGGGTGTCGGAAAACCTCATGGAAATTGCCGACACGGGCATAGGCATAAGCGCTGAATTTACCGACAGAATTTTTGAAAGGTTTTTCCGTGTGGACAAGAGCCACTCCAAAAAAGTGGACGGAACGGGGCTGGGCCTTTCCATAGTAAAGCATCTCGCATTGGCAAACGGTGCCCGCATCAAAGTGGAAAGTACCGTAGGTGAGGGCAGTATTTTCAAGGTTTACTTTGATAACAAGGAAACTTTTATATAAATTGTACAAATAGAAAAACTTTGTATTGACTTTATCGCTTTAGCATAGTAAAATGATAAAGCAAAAAGCAATTGAAAGGATGAACCTCATGGATTTTTCCAAAGATGTAGTAAAAAATGACGAAAAAGCCATATTTGCATTAAGGTCGCTGTACCGCAAATACGGTTACAAACAGTATAAAATGAGCAAGTTTGAAGAATATGACCTCTATGCCAAAAACAAGGACTTTCTTGTTTCCGATTCTGTCATAACATTCACCGACATCGGCGGAAAACTCCTTGCGCTAAAGCCCGACGTGACTTTGTCTATCATAAAGAACTCCGCCGACGAGGAACTGACAAAGGTGTACTACAACGAAAACGTGTACAGAATTTCTTCGGGAAGCCACTCTTTCAAGGAAATAATGCAGACAGGTCTTGAGTGTGTGGGAAACATTGGTCCCTATAACATATGCGAAGTTATTATGCTTGCGGTGGAAAGTCTGCGTGCAATAAATCCCGACTTTGTTCTGGACATTTCACACATGGGATTTGTGTCACAGGTACTTTCCGAAATCACAAGCGACAGCGCGGTGCAGAAAGAAATCATAAAGTGTCTTGGAGAAAAGAATTGCCACGAAATAAAGGCAATCTGCAAAAGAGAAGGACTTTCGGGCGAGCCTCTGGAGGCAATATGCTCTCTCTACGGAAGCGGAGACAAGGTAATTGAGGCGCTTGAGACCATGGCGCTCAGCAAGGAGAGTTTGAAACATCTTGAAGTACTCTCGTTAATAAACGGTTTTCTGAAAGATAACGGTTACAGCCAAAATGTCAACTTTGATTTTTCCATTGCCTGCAATATGAAGTATTACAGCGGTGTTGTGTTCAAAGGCTACATAAAGGGCATTGCCGATTCGGTTCTCTCGGGCGGTCAGTACGGAAAACTTCTGGGCAGAATGGGCAAAAATGCCGATGCCATAGGTTTTGCGGTGTACCTTGATATGCTGGAAAGGCTCACCGAAAAGAAAGGGAAATACGATGTGGACACAGTTGTCTTGTATGACAAAGACGCCTGTGTCAACGCTCTTTCCAAAGAGGTCAGAAAACTCACAGACACAGGAGTGAGCGTGCTTGCTCTTAATAAAAAACCCGATATTAAGTACAGACAACTTCTGAAATTCACAAAAGAGGGGGTAGAAGTTCTTGAAAACAATGGTTAATGTTGCACTTCCCAAAGGAAGACTGGGAGAAAAAGTGTACGGTATATTTGAAAAAGCAGGTTACGACTGCAGTTCCATTAAAGAAAACTCCCGAAAACTCACTTTTGAAAATGCCGAAAAAGGAATAAGATATTTCTGGGTTAAACCCTCGGATGTTGCCATATATGTAGAGCGCGGTGCAGCGGATATAGGCGTTGCAGGCAAGGACATTCTGCTTGAATACAACCCCGATGTGTATGAACTTCTGGATTTGGGTCTGGGCAAATGCCGTATGGCGGTGGCAGGCAGTAAGGATTTTGCAGACGATACGGAAAAAACCCTACGTGTTGCTACAAAGTTTGTCAACATTGCCGCAAACTACTATGCGGGAAAAAGCCGAGAAATAGACATCATAAAGTTAAACGGCTCCATAGAACTTGCACCTATATTGGGACTTTCCGATGTTATTGTGGACATTGTGGAAACGGGAGCGACACTTAAGGAAAACAATCTCGCTCCTCTTGAAGACATAGTTCCCATAAGCGCAAGGCTTATTGCAAACAAAGCAAGTTTCAAGTTCAAAACACAAGAGATAGAAGATATAAAAAATGCTATTATGCCCTTTGTGGAGGAAAACAAATGATTAAGATTTACAAATACGGCGAAATACCCGAGGCGGAGGTTTTTGCAAGATGCGAGCCAAAGGTCGATGTGGAAAAAATCGTTGCCGAGATTATAGAAAATGTGGCAAAAAACGGAGACAAAGCCGTTTTTGAATACTGCAAAAAGTTTGACAAGGCTGAACTTTCGAGCCTTCTTGTAACACAGGAGGAAATCAATGAGGCTTTGCAGACTGTTGAAAAAGACTTTTTGAGAATACTTAAAGAAGCAGCAGCAAACATACGTGCTTTCCATCAGAAACAGGTCAGAACAAGTTTCATCATAAATGAAAAAGACGGCGTTGTAACAGGACAGAAAGTCACCCCCGTAGACATAGCAGGGCTCTACGTTCCGGGAGGTACGGCAGCATACCCCTCCACGGTGCTTATGGATTCCATCCCTGCCAAAATTGCAGGAGTTTCCCAACTTGTCATGGTTACACCACCCGGAAGCGACGGAAAGATAAACCCCGTAATCCTCGCGGCGGCGTCCGTTGCAGGTGTGGACAAGATTTTCAAAGTCGGCGGAGCACAGGCAATAGCCGCTCTTGCCTACGGAACAGAATCTATCCCCAAGGCGGACAAGATAGTGGGTCCCGGCAATGCCTTTGTGGCAGAAGCCAAGAAACAGGTTTACGGAATGGTGTCCATAGATATGATTGCAGGCCCCAGTGAAATTTTGGTCGTTGCAGACAGCAAATCCAACCCCCGTCACGTGGCGGCGGATCTTCTTTCGCAGGCGGAACACGACAAACTGGCAAGTGCAGTTCTGGTGTGCGATTCCATGGACTTTGCAAATGAAGTTTCCAAAGAACTGGAAATACAAATTCCTCTTCTTGAAAGAGCGGAAATTGCCAGATGTTCAATAGATGACAACGGCAAGATTATAGTTGCCGATGACCTCGGAAAGGCCATAGAAATTTCCAACAAAATCGCTCCCGAACACCTTGAACTTTGTGTGGACAACCCCTTTGACTATCTGGACAAAGTGAAGCACGCAGGTTCAATCTTTATGGGACGCTACTGCCCCGAGGCATTGGGTGACTACTATGCAGGACCGAACCACACTCTGCCCACAAGCGGAACGGCACGTTTCTCAAGTCCCCTTTCCGTGGACGATTTTGTAAAGAAAACACAATACACATACTACACCAAAGATGCGCTTTTGAAAGTAAAGGACGATGTTGCGTACTTTGCGAAAAAAGAAGGTCTCACAGCCCACGCCAAGAGTGCTCTGGTAAGATTTGAAGAAGGAAAATGCAATGAGTAAATTTATGCAGGAAAGACTGCGTTCCCTGACCGAATATGTGCCGGGAGAACAGCCGCAGGACAAAAAATACATCAAACTCAACACCAACGAATCGCCCTATCCACCGTCTCCGTATGCGGTAGAAGCCGTAACAAGAGAGACCGTGGAGGACTTAAGGCTCTACAGCGACCCCGAAAGCAAGGTGCTCAAAGAGGCGATTGCGAAGTTCTACGGACTTGATGCAAAAAACGTGTTTGTATCAAACGGTTCCGATGAGGTGCTCAACTTCTTTTTCATGGCTTTTTGCGACGGTGAAAAGAAAGTGTGCTTTCCCGACATAAGTTACGGGTTTTACAAGGTGTTCGGAGATTTGTACTCCCTTGATTACGAAACCGTTCCTCTCAAAGAGGACTTTTCCATAGACCCCGATGACTATCTTAATAAGGGCAAAAACATAGTGATTGCAAACCCCAACGCTCCGACTGGCCTTGCGCTGGGACTTGGCGACATAGAAAAAATCGTTTCTTCAAATCCCCAATACGTTGTGGTTATAGATGAAGCATATGTGGATTTCGGTGCGGAAAGTGCCGTGGAACTTACAAAGAAGTACGACAATCTTCTAATAGTGCAGACATTTTCAAAATCCCGTTCTCTTGCAGGGGCAAGACTTGGTTTTGCCATTGCAAACGAGGAGATAATAAAAGATCTGGAAAAGATTAAGTACTCCACAAACCCCTACAATGTAAACCGCCTTACACAACTTTTGGGTGCAAAGACCATATCCGACAGGGACTACTTCGATTCCTGCAGAAAAAAGATAATGGAAGCCAGAGAATACACGTCATCCGAACTTAGAAAACTGGGTTTTGACGTTTTGGATTCAAAGGCGAACTTCATTTTTGCAAAGTCCGACAGAATAAGCGGTGAGGATTTGTATCTTGCCCTGAAAGACAGGGGAATTCTTGTCCGTCATTTCACGGGTGAAAGAATACGCGAGTACAACCGCATAACAATCGGCACCAAGGCAGACATGGAAGAGTTTGTAAGGGTGCTTAAAGAAATAATATAAAGGAAGTAAATATTATGAGAAAATCTGAAATCACAAGAAACACCGCAGAAACACAGATTGCGCTCTCCTTAAATCTGGACGGCACAGGCAAATCGCAGATAAACACGGGAGTGGGCTTTCTTGACCATATGCTCACACTTTTTGCAAAACACGGCAGATTTGATTTAAACATTTCTTGTAAAGGCGATGTAGAAGTAGATTATCATCATTCTGCTGAGGATATTGGTATATGCCTCGGAAGGGTCTTTTCTCAAGCTTTAGCTGATATGAAAGGCATTGAAAGATACGCAGATATTATTCTCCCTATGGATGAAGCATTAATTTTATGTGCTGTCGATATTTCGGGAAGAGCACATCTTGAATTTGATGTAGAGTTTCCTACTGAAAAAGTCGGCGATTTTGACTGCGAGCTTGTAGAAGAATTTTTATTTGCTTTTGTAAGAAATGGGAATATAACATTACATATTAAGAAGCTTGCAGGCAGAAATTCACATCATATTGCCGAGGGTGTGTTTAAAGCATTAGCAAGAGTTTTGTCTAAAGCTGTATGTATAAACGAGAAATATAAAAATG
>JAZNJU010000204.1:0-6538 GCA_045578205.1 Clostridia bacterium
GCGAAGGCAAGGCAAAGAGAGTTATAGATAAGAGAAAACTCAAGTAGAAAGGATGTAAAGATTATGTACATAAAGCAACTTTCGATTTTTGTTGAAAATAAGCACGGAAGACTTGAGGCAATAGTGGACGCTCTTGCCAAAAACGGCATAAACATAAGAGCGCTTTCAATAGCAGACACCACGGATTTCGGAATACTGCGTGTAATTGTGGATGATTGCGACAAGGCAAAGGCTGTCCTTTCCGAAATAGGCGTAATATCCAAAACCACAGATGTCTTTGCCGTGTATATGGATGACCGCACAGGCGGACTTCACTCCATTGTGAAAATTCTTTCCGATGGTGATGTAAGCATTGAGTATATGTATGCTTTTCTCGGAAGAAAAGAGGGCAAGGCTCTCATGGTATTAAAAGCCGATGACGAGAAAAAAGCACACGATATTCTTGAGAATGCGGGTGTTGAAATAGTATCTTGCAACGATATATAAAAAGCAAACAAAAAAGGCGACGGAAAACATCGCCTTTTTTGTTTGTAAACACAAGATTTATCATGTTGAATTTTACTTTTGATTGGTGTATAATCTATAGAAAGAAAAGGGGCGGATGAGATTGTTTACGAAAATCTACGAGATGCGCTACAGTGATTATAAAGATTTCGATACCGTAAAGGTATCTTCTGTACTGGATATCATTCAGGAGATATCCACGGCACACTCTGCCCATCTGGGGTATGACATCAATAAGTTAAGGCAACTGGGACTTGCGTGGCTTATTAAGGGGATAGATGTTCATTTTGAAAGTGTTGTGAGCACAAAATATCCTCTGGAAGCCTCCACCGCGGTCAAGTCTACCCGTGCCGCCACATCGGAAAGAGGAAGTATAATAAAGCAAAACGGAAAAGTTGTTGCAAAGGCTGTTGCCGCTTGGTTTCTTTTTGACAGTCATAACGGAAAGATTGCGAAAATCTCTCCCGAAATGCAAAGTGCATATCCGCTTTGGGATTTTAACGACGGCTTTTTCTCATACATAAAACCCGAGATTATAAATGATGCACCGTGTCTTTACAGTGTCAGAGTTTCCAACAAAGAAATCGATACAAATATGCATCTTAACAATCAGAAAAGTGCGGAAATTCTTATGGATGCACTGGATTTTGACTATGAATTCAACAATATGAAAATTCTTTACAAAAAGCCTGCGCTGCTTGGGGATAACCTCATTTTGTGCAGAGCGAAAACAGACAAAGGATACTATGTACATCTTGCCGCGGAGGACGGAGAAATCTGTGTGGCAGGTACTTTCGAAAAGGAGTAATAAAAATGCTTGGTGCTGTTGTTAATTTTGTAGCGGTAATACTTGGAGCGATAGCAGGGTCTTTTCTTAAAAAAGGGCTTTCCAAAAAACTTTCCGATGCTACGACTACCGCTGTTGCCATGGTGGTTCTCTATATTGGAATATCGGGTATGCTGTCGGGAAAAAATACTATGGTTCTTGTGTTTTCCGTAATTCTCGGAGGACTTTTGGGAACAGTTCTTGATCTGGACGGGAAAATGCACTCTCTTGGATGCAAGATAGAGGAAAAAGTGTCCAAAAGCCAAAGCACAGGCACCGTGGCAGAGGGTTTTGTCAGCGCTTCTCTGCTTTTTTGTGTGGGAGCAATGGCAATTGTAGGACCCCTCCAGTCGGGTCTTTCGGGTAACCACGAAATGCAGTACACAAAATCTGTTCTGGACTTTATATCCGCCATCGTTTTCGCTTCTGCGCTTGGCGGTCTGGGTGTGGGACTTTCGTCTTTGTCCGTACTTGTTTTGCAGGGCGGTGTAACCATTCTTGCAAAACTTATTGCACCATATCTTACAGACTATACAATCGGTGAAATGACCTGCGTGGGTTCCGTTTTCATATTTGTTCTGGGGCTTAACCTTATGGGTATTACCAAGGTTAAACTCATGAACTACATTCCCGGGATTTTCATCCCTGCCATACTTTGTCTTTTTATGAAGTAGAGGAAAAACAAAATGGATAACTGTACACTTTGTCCCAGACAGTGCAAGGTCAGACGCAGTGATGGCGAAATGGGTTTTTGCTCATCTTTGGACAAAATAAAGATTGCGCGTGCCGATTTACACCATTGGGAAGAACCCTGCATTTCGGGAACACGAGGCTCGGGAACGGTATTTTTTTCCGGTTGTAATATGAAATGCCTTTTTTGTCAAAATTATAGTATAAGCACCTTGGGAAATGGTATGGTAATAACAGAAAAAGAACTTGCAGACAAGTTTCTTGAACTGCAGGAAAAAGGTGCCCACAATATAAATCTGGTAACACCCACACACTTTGTGCCGGGGATTATACAGTCTCTGGAAATTGCTAAAAACAGAGGACTTACTCTCCCCGTGGTTTACAACTGCGGAGGATACGAAAACACAGAAACAATAGAAAAACTCAAGGGATATGTGGATATCTATATGCCCGACATAAAATACTTCTCCGACAAATATGCTCTGGAATACTCCAAAGCCCCTGGCTATTTCTCTGTAGCAACAAAGGCACTTAAAAAAATGTATTCTCAGGTAGGAAAAGTAGTTTTGGGCAGCGACGGCATACTTAAAAAGGGAGTGATTGTAAGACATCTCATGCTTCCCACGCTTTTGTTTGACACCAAAAAAATAGTGGATTATCTTTTTGATACCTACGGAGACAACATACTTTTCAGCCTTATGAGCCAATACACACCCATGGACTTTGTGAAAAACCATCCTGTTCTGGGTAATAGAATAAACCCCAAACATTATGAAAGTATGGTAGACTATATTGTGTGTAAGGGCATGGAAAATGTCTATATTCAAGACCTTGCATCTTCAACCGATGAATATATACCCGATTTCAGCCAAGCGCCACATCAAGAGCCATCATAATGCCAAACCCAATGGCAAACATTGCCGTTCCCGGGGGGAAGGGTTTTCCCTCGCACATCTGGGGAATGAGTTCATTCACCGTTACAAACACCATTGCCCCTGCCGCAAAGGAAAGCACATAGGGAAGTATTGGTGTTATGGCCGAGGCAAGAAGCATTGTGATAATGGCACCCAGGGGCTCAACGATTCCCGACAGAGCACCCCACAGAAAAGATTTGACTTTTCCTTTGCCCTCGGCTGCCATCGGCATGGAAATTATGCTTCCCTCAGGGAAATTCTGTATTGCAATTCCGAGAGCAAGAGCAACTGCGGAAGCACCTGTTACGTGAGGGTCATTTTCAAGAAATGATGCAAGAATTGCCCCAACAGCCATACCCTCGGGGAGATTGTGAATAGTAACTGCCAGAAACAGCATAGACGACGCACTGTTTCCGCTTTTTTCGGGAGTATGGGGTTCGGGGACGGCTTTATCCAGAAACAGCATAAACAAAATCCCCAGACCGAACCCTGTAAGCGCAGGCACAAAGGAAAGAGTTCCAAGATGTGAACTTCTTTCCACAGCGGGTATGATAAGGCTCCATACGGAGGCGGCTACCATAACACCCGATGCCAAACCCAAAAGGGCTTTCTGGATTTTTATATTAAGTTTTTCGTGCAAAAAGAAAACGCAGGCGGAACCTGCGGTTGTGCCAATCAGAGGCAATAAAATACTTTTTATAACAACAGACCACATAAAAACACCGCTTTCTCGCATTTGTATCAGTATATGTGAAATGCGTGTTTTGTGTTCAGTATCAATTTTGGAGGAAAGAAAATGCTTTGGTTATTTTTGATTGCTATCGTTATTTCAGCCGTTTTGCTCCTGAGTTATTGGGCGTATCACTATGCTTTCAAGAGAAGTCTCGGCAGACAGGCGGAGGAATTTGACGTGCCCCAGGCGGAGTACAGAAAGTCCGCACTTAAAAACATATACCATCTTTTGCACACTCCATTTGAGGGGGTAAGTATCACATCGCGCGACGGACTGAGACTGTACGGAAGATACTACCACGAAAAGGACGGTGCACCCGTTGCAATATTTTTCCATGGTTACCGAAGTAACTATTGCAGAGACGGCAACGGTGCATTTCAGATACTGACTTCCATGGGTTACAATGTTCTCATGGCAGACCAGCGTGCACACGGCAGAAGCGAGGGCAAAGTCATAAGTTTCGGAATAAAGGAACAGTATGACTGTTTGGATTGGGTGAATTATGTAAAAAACAGATTCGGAGACGGTGTATCTGTAGTTTTGGTGGGCATTTCTATGGGCGCCGCCACGGTAATGATGGCTTCCGACATTGTGGATCCAAAAAATGTTAAGGCTATTGTGGAAGACTGCGGCTACACATCGCCAAAGGACATTATATGCCATGTTGCCCGTGAAATAAAGATACCTCCTGCCATCGCTTATCCTTTTGTTTATCTTGGTGCATACCTTTACGGTTCACTTAATATTGCAGAGAAAAGCAGTGTGGATGCCCTTAAAAAAACCACCATCCCCGTACTTTTCATACACGGTGAGTCCGACGGCTTCGTTCCTTGCACTATGGGCAGAATCTGCTATGAAAACTGTAACTCATACAAGGAAATTTTGACTGTGCCCGGTGCTACCCACGGAGTGAGTTACTATGTGGACAACAAAGCATATGTTGAAAGAACAGTTGATTTTCTCCACAAATTTGTTTCGGATACAGGTGAAAATTAAACTTTTTGCATAAAAATGAAAAATAGTCTTGATTTATGGAAAAAACTGTGTTATTATCGTTGTAACAATTAAATACCCTGCGAAACCTTTCGGAACTTTTGGAACCGAGGGCGGAGGGAACTCTGGAGAATCTCATTTATTTGAGTGCCGAAGGTGCAAGGCGGTTTTTTCGCCGAATCTCTCAGGCAAAAGGATAGAGTATGTATACAACCTTTCAAATTGGATGTATATTTCCGGAGTTGCTGTTTTTATGGCGGCTTTTTTTATTTTATTTTTAGGAGGTCTTTCGTTATGGAAGAAAAATTGTTAAGTATTGTTGCTACACTTAACGCGTGGTTGTCCGACTACATTCTCATCATCTTACTTGTTGGAACGGGACTTTTGTTCTCATTCAAGACACGCTTCGTTCAGGTGCGTTGCTTCAAGGAAGGATGCGGAAGGGTATTTGGGAACCTCAAGTTAAAAGGCGGTAAACAGCATGGAGGCCTAAGTTCATTCCAGGCACTTGCAACTGCAGTTGCAGCACAGGTTGGTACAGGTAACATCGTTGGTGCTTCCGGTGCAATCCTTGTCGGCGGTCCCGGTGCTATCTTCTGGATGTGGATTATTGCGTTCCTCGGCATGGCTACAATCTATGCAGAAGCAGTTCTTGCTCAGGAAACACGCGTGGTAGACCAGAACGGCGAAGTTCACGGCGGTCCTGTTTACTACATAAAGAAAGCATTCCCCAACGGATTCGGTACTTTCCTTGCAGTGTTCTTTGCAGTAGCGGCAGTTCTTGCTCTCGGTTTTATGGGAAGTATGGTTCAGTCTAACTCCATTGCCGAAACATGTAACACAGCATTTGGTATTCCCACATGGGTTATGGGTGCAGCAGTTGCCCTTATTGCTGCAATAATCTTCATAGGCGGTGCACAGAGACTGGCTTCTGTTACAGAAAAAATCGTGCCATTTATGGCTATTCTCTACATAGTAGGATGTATTGTTATTCTTGTTGCACGTATTAAGTACATTCCCGCAACAATCGGTGCAATATTCAAATTTGCTTTCAGCCCCAAGGCTCTCATAGGCGGCAGCATCGGTATGGCACTTAAGACCGCTATCAGCCAGGGTGCAAAGAGAGGTCTTTTCTCCAACGAAGCAGGTATGGGTTCTACACCTCACGCTCATGCAATGGCAAGTGTAGAAAAACCACACGATCAGGGTATTGTTGCTATGATCGGTGTGTTTATAGATACTTTCGTAGTTCTCACTATGACAGCGCTTGTTGTTATTTCCTGCACATATGTAGGTGACGGTGCTCTTGCCGGTGCAGACGGTACAACCTATGCACAACTTATTGCAGACAATGGCATTTCCAAAACAAACATAATGCAGTCTGCGTATGGTTCTGTTACAGGAGCAACCTTTGGTAATATGTTTGTTGCAGTTTGTCTTTTCTTCTTTGCATTCTCCACTATTATCAGTTGGAACTTCTTTGGCAAACTCAATGCACAGTATCTTACAAAGAACAGCAAAGTCGGTGTGACACTCTATGCAATAATCTCCATTGCATTTATCTTTACAGGTTCACTTCTTTCCAATGACCTTGTTTGGGAACTCACAGACTTCTTCAACTACCTTATGGTTCTGCCCAACGTTATCGGTCTTATAGCACTTTGTGCAATTGTTAAAAAGGCAGCAAAGAAATAAGAAGATATAAAGAAAATGAAAAATCTTCGTCCGAAAGGGCGAAGATTTTTTTGTGGAAGAGCCGAATGGTTTAGATACATATAAAATTTAATGAAATATCGCACTTTGTTCGATATGAAATAATCCTTTGGATTATGAAATATTTTCTTAAAGAAAAATGTGAAATGAAATACGCCTTTTCAT
>JAZNJU010000205.1:0-1661 GCA_045578205.1 Clostridia bacterium
CCTTGAGTACGTAATCTGTTTTACTCCCACAAAAAGCAGAAAAAATCCAAACAGTTTTTTCAAAAACCGAACTTCTATACTTGCGGCAATCCACGCACCCAGAAGTGCGCCTGCAACACCGCCCAAAGCCATGAAAATAGCCTTTTTAAAATCCACCCTCCCCGCTTTTATGTGAACCGCAAGAGCACACAGGGAAACAGGAATAAAATATATAAGATTTATAAACTGTGCATTTTTCTGCCCTATATCAAAAAATGAGGTCAGCACGGGTATGAGTATTACTCCTCCGCCAATACCCATTGCACCAACAGCGCCCGACAGAAAACTTGCAATAAGAAGCATCATCCCATCACCATCCTTACTGCCGCCAGAATGATGAAAACGGCAAAAACGCGCCTTAACTTAAGGTCGGAAAAACGCTTTAACATTTTTGCTCCCACAAAAGAGCCGATTATTCCGCCAAGACATATTATGCCAAGGATGCTCAAAGATACCTTGCAAAAGGTCATGTAGCGAAACATACTTACCACAGCCAGCGGAAGTATAACTGCTATGGCTGTGGCGTGAGCCTTGTGTGCGCATAGTCCGTTTTTCTCCAGAAAAGGTACCACAATCATACCTCCTCCCGAGCCAAACAGACCGTTGCAAATGCCCGATATCAAGCCGAAAAATACATATTTTACTTTATCTTTCAAAAAGTTCACCCCAAATATTATGCGATAATATAATATTTGGCATTATGTAACTTTGTATGCAAATTTAAAAATAAAAACCCCGCTGTGCCGTATTAAGCCGGATATATTTTTAACCTGCCTGTGCAGGTGGATTCCGCCCGAATGCTTATTGTTTCCCGGTCTTATAAGGGCACAAAGTCGCTATGCCGGGTATACAGCCACATCCGGAGATTGGGATTCCGTTTTTTCTGTGTTGGTTAAAATAATCCGTATCACGAACACCGCAGGGAGCAGATGTAAATTTTAAATCAGTCTGCAAAATCAAAAAGATCTGCACATCTGTCTTTGAACATTTCGAAGGCTCTGTCAAGTTCTTCGTCATCTTCAATCTGAGTGAGGACAGTTTCTTCGTCGTCTTCGCTCTCTATACGCATGATGAGAACTTCATCTTCGCCCTCACCGGAATCTTCGGGAGGAAGAAGCGCAATGTACTTATTGCCCTCAAGTTCAAAAGAATCTGCAATTTCAAAATCAAATTGCTCGTCGTTTTCGCCTGTTAATGTAATGATGTTTGTTTCTTCCATTTGTCAGTCTCCTCTTTTCATATAATCTAAGTAACTTTGCAGTATGATTGACGCTGCCACGGTGTCTATTACGTTCTTTCGGTCTTTTCCTCTTGTGTTTGTCACATTAAGTATTCCCGATGCCTGAACAGTTGTGAGGCGTTCATCCCAGAGCACAATTTCCATTTCGGGAAGCGCTCCTTTAAGGTCCTCCAGAAAATTTTCCGTAACCTCTGCCCTGATACCCAATGTGCCGTTAAGGTTTTTGGGCATACCCAGAACAATCTTCTCCACGCTGTGCTCGTGCACCAGACCGATAAGACTCTTTAACATTTTGTCATAGACTTTGTTGGGGAGCGTTGCAAGCCCCTGTGCGGTAATGCCGAGAGGATCCGAAAGAGCCACGCCCACTCGGGAATCACCA
>JAZNJU010000206.1:0-14690 GCA_045578205.1 Clostridia bacterium
GGAAAGATTGCAACTGCAATCACTCAGGCAGAAGAGGGTGAAACTCCCCTCCAGAAAAAACTTTCCAAACTCAGCGCGCTCCTTACAAAATTTGTTTTGGGCATATGCGTTTTCATGTTTGCCTTTACACTCCTAAGAAACGGCAAATTTGATGTCCACACAACGCTGGATACCTTTATGCTGGCTGTCAGTCTTGCGGTTGCTGCCATCCCCGAGGGTCTTGCCGCGGTTGTTACAATCGTACTTTCCATGGGTGTTACAAAGATGTCGAAACAAAAGGCAATCATACGCCGTCTCACTGCTGTTGAAACTCTTGGTTGCACACAGATTATCTGTTCCGACAAAACAGGAACACTTACACAGAACAAAATGACCGTTGTGGATTTCTGGGGTGACAATGAGGAACTTCTTGCAACCGCTATGTCACTGTGTTCTGATGCCAAACCCGATGAAAACGAAGAAGCGCAAGGTGAACCCACCGAATGTGCGCTGGTAAATTATGCAACAAAACTCGGACTTAAAAAGGCACTTCTGGAGCAAAAATCTCCTCGCGTAGGCGAAGTTCCTTTTGATTCAGGCAGAAAGATGATGTCCACAGTTCACAAAACTGAGGATGGATTTATTCAATATACAAAGGGGGCTCCCGATGAACTTCTTGCAAGATGCACCCACATGCTCAGGGATGGCAAAGAAGTTGAATTAACCGACAACCTCCGGGAAGAAATTCTTGGCAAAAACACAGGTTTCGCTTCCGAAGCGCTCCGTGTTCTTGCAGGTGCTTACAAAAAGCATGCTTCTCTTCCGAGTGAATATACAACAGAAGCCATTGAAAACAATCTGGTGTTCATAGGTCTTGTGGGTATGATTGACCCCGTACGCCCCGAGGTTGCCGACGCTGTCCGCGAATGTGAAAAAGCCGGTATCCGTCCCATAATGATAACAGGCGACCACAAGGATACTGCGGTTGCCATTGCAAAGACTTTGGGAATTATAGAGGATGCCTCTCAGGCTATAACAGGTGCGGAAATTGACAAATACTCCGACGAAGAGTTTTCAGAACTGGTCACAAAATATTCCGTGTATGCTCGTGTTCAACCCGAACATAAGGTGCGTATTGTAAATGCGTGGCGCAAACTCGGTTGTGTCACAGCAATGACAGGTGACGGTGTAAACGATGCTCCCTCCATCAAAAATGCTGACATAGGCATAGGGATGGGTATAACAGGAACAGATGTTACCAAAAACGTTGCCGATATGATTCTTGTTGATGACAACTTTGCAACTATAGTAAGTGCAGTTGCAGAGGGCAGAAGAATATTTGACAACATCTTAAAGTGCATACAGTTCCTGCTTTCCTCAAACCTTAGTGAGGTTATAAGCATCTTTATAGCAACTCTCTGCGGATTTACCATTTTGAAGCCTGCACACATTCTGTTTATAAACCTTGTAACGGATTCACTCCCTGCTCTTGCTCTCGGTGCAGAAAAGGCAGAACCCGACATTATGCAAAGAAAACCCCGAAAGAGCGACGAGGGAATATTTGCAAACGGTATGGGCTTCAATGTGGCATATCAGGGAATTATGGTATCTGCAATCACATTGGCAGCATACTTTGTCGGACACTATATTGAATCGGGTGTATGGGAAATCACCCAGAGTGCAGATGGCATGACTATGGCGTTTCTTTCAATGTCCATGGCAGAGATATTCCACTCATTCAATATGCGTTCACACGGTTCAATATTTAAACTCAAAACAAACAACATGCTCCTTTGGGCAACAATGATTCTGTCGCTGGCTCTGACTTCCGCATTGATTTTTGTTGCTCCCGTAAGAGAACTGTTCTCCTTTGAACCAATAAATCTTACAGAGTATGTGGTGGCACTTCTTATCGCTCTTTCCACTATACCCATTGTGGAAATTGTAAAGTTGATTCAAAGAAAAAATAAATAGTATGTTAATTATAAAGGCACTGCCCATGTTTTTTATAACGGCGGTGCCTTTTTGTATTGAAAAATTTGTGACTATATGATACAATAATTTCAACAAATATGCTAACTAAGGAGAAAAATCCTATGTCTGAAATATTCACTTTCAAAAGATTTGAAAAACCTGTTATTGCAAGTGATTATATAAATATATACAAGCCGAAAGCGGATGTGTATAAAGGTGTAGATACACTAAATTTCAAAAGCGGTACTTTGTATGAAAACTGGACAACAAACGATTTTACTCCAATATACAAAGACGGTGTGTGGCACATTATAGGAATTACACACCCCAAGCCCCCGCTTTTCATAAGTCCCTTTGAATACGGTGAGGGTGCACACGAAGCGGAGTATCAGTTGTTTCACTGCACGGCAAAGGGCGAAAAATTTTCCGATGTGTTTTTTGAGGATTCTTTCAAAGATGAGGAGAAACTTCTCTATCCTGCAGAAAGACCGGGAGAACTCCCCGAAATTTGGGCACCTCACGTGGAAAAGTTTGGAGATGAATATCGTCTTATCTACAGCCCCAAGGTTATGAGGTATGCAAAGTCAAAAGACCTCTACAACTGGGAGCAGGGAGAAATCCTCTTTGAATGTAAAACCGCAATGGGCAGAGACCCGTTCCTCTTTACGGATGATGATGGCACAAAATATCTACTTTTCTGTGAGGACAACTATGTAAAGTACCGCAAAACTGTCGATATGGTGAATTGGAGCGAAGAACACATTCTGCAGACAAATCCCTACAAAAACGGTGCAAGCGAATCGCCATACATGATGAAAAGAAACGGTGTCTACTATCTTATGTGGTGTTTGTGCGACAACTTGAACGGATGTTATGACAATCGCACATTTGTGTTTGCTTCTGAAACGATGGACGGCTTTGAGGGTATATCTCCCGTGACTATGCTTGAAGGACACGCGCCTGAATTTCTTACAGACGGCGGTGAAACCTACATCCTCAGTGTCTTTTGTCCGAATAACGGAATAAGTTGTGCCAGGATAGAATGGGTGTGATATTTTTACAATAAGGTAACAAAAGTTAATTACCCCTTGAATTCCTACTATTTCTATGGTATTATAGGTATATGAATAGTTTCGGAGGTAATGTATGAAGATATCTACAAAAGGGCGCTATGCTCTTCGCTTTCTTGTCGACCTTGCTGAAAACGGCGGCGACAAGTTCATATCCCTTAATGATATATCTGAAAGACAGGGAATATCAAAAAAATATCTGGAGCAGATTATCCCGTCGCTCAACAGTGCAGGATTTTTAATAACCGGCAGAGGTTTTCAGGGCGGTTACAAACTTGCAAAGAGACCTTCTTCGTATACGGTTGGAGACATTCTCCGTGTTACAGAGGGCAAACTTTCTCCCGTTTCATGCCTTGACACCGAGGAGAATACTTGCGAGAGAGCAGGGCAGTGCGACACTTTGTACATATGGAAAGGCCTTATGGAAGTCGTTGAAAACTATCTTGACAAAATTACTTTGCAGGATATAGTAAACCGTAAAACAAGACGAAATGATGATTACGTATTGCTATAACAGAGCAGAATAGATATACTGGTTGGGAAAAGAAAAAAGGCAGTCACAAAAGTGACTGCCTTTTTTCTTTATATTTATCCTTCGTAGTTGTAACCTGCTTCAACTGTCTTTATGTTGTTTTCCAGAAGTTCGGGTTTGGAAGAAGGTACAAGTTTCTTTATTGCACTCACAAGTTCCTCCAGTGTGAACATTCCTGTTTCTTTAACAAGTTTGCCGACAAGTATCATATTGGCAAGTTTGGGAAGACCCATTTTGTTTGCCATATCTGTTGCAGGAACCTTGTACACGTCGATGTCGGTACGCTCGGGCTCTCTGGAAATGAGCGTGCTGTCTATTATCGCCTTTGCTCCGGGGATGAGTTGAGATTCGAACTTATCGAATGATGGAGCATTCATAGCCACAAGAGCGGTAGGTTCAACGATTATGGGGGATGCTACGGCATCGTCGGATACTATAACATGACAGTTACAGGTACCGCCTCGCATTTCAGGTCCGTATGAGGGAAGATGAGATACATTCTTGCTTTCTATCATTCCGGCATAGGCAATGGCTTTACCTGCAAAGAGGATGCCCTGACCGCCGAAGCCTGCAAATATTGTTTCGTATGTCATAATTATTTTTCCTCCTTTGAACTGTCTTTATATACACCCAGAGGATAGTGGGGGAGCATATTTTCTCTCATCCACTCAAAGGATTCCTGAGGACTTAAGCCCCAGTTTGTAGGACAGGTAGAAACAACTTCCACAAGTGAGAAGCCTTTGCCGTCAAGTTGGTTCTGGAATGCTTTCTTTATAGCGGCTTTTGCAGCCTTTATGTGCGGAACTGTGTCCACGGTTACTCTTTCGATGTAGGAGGGACCGTCCAGTGTTGCAAGCATTTCGCTTACTCTTATGGGGTTACCGTTTGCTTTCTGGTCTCTTCCGTAGGGAGTGGTCTGTGTTACCTGACCTATAAGTGTTGTAGGAGCCATCTGACCGCCTGTCATACCGTAGATAGCGTTATTTATGAATATTGTTGTAATATTCTCTCCTCTTGCTGCGGCGTGTACTGTTTCTGCAGTACCGATGGCTGCAAGGTCACCGTCACCCTGATAGGTAAATACAACCTTGTCGGGATGAACTCTCTTTATACCTGTTGCAACAGCAGGTGCTCTGCCGTGTGCGGCTTCCTGCATATCGCATTCAAAGTAGTTGTATGCAAAAACACTGCATCCCACAGGTGCAACACCTATTGTATCGCCCTCAATGCCAAGTTCGTCTATAACCTCGGCTACCAGACGGTGTACAATACCGTGGGGGCATCCGGGACAATAGTGGAGAGGGATGTCGGTCAGTGCATGAGGTCTTGTAAATACTTTTTCCATTATTTGTCACCTCCGATGATTTCTTCTATCTTTGCGAGTATTTCATTGGGAGTGGGCACTATACCGCCGGTTCTTCCGAAGAACTCAACATCTGCTCTTCCGTTTACGGCAATCTTAACATCGTCTACCATCTGTCCCATACTCATTTCTACAGCGAGGAACGTTTTCTTTTTGTCACCCTTTAAAGCGTTTTCAAATGCTTCGTAGGGGAAAGGCCAGAGAGTAATGGGTCGTATGATACCCACTTTAATTCCCTTTTCTTTTGCTTTAGCCATAGCGGTTTTTGCAATTCTGGCAGTAGTTCCGTATGCAACGAGAACTATGTCTGCATCTTCTGTGTCAACCGCTTCGTATCTTACTTCGTTCTTTGCTATTTCGTCGTATTTTTTCTGCCTTGCAAGAACAAGGTCTTCAAGGTCTTTGGGTTCAATAAAGAGAGAGTTTATCACGTTTTTCTTTCTCTTCATTTTTGTACCTGTGGTAGCCCACTCTTTTTCGGGAAGTTCTGTTGTGTCTGTATCTTTGAATTCAACAGGTTCCATCATCTGACCGAGCATACCGTCACCCATTATCATAACAGGGCATCTGTACTTGTCGCCGATGTCAAAAGCATCGGAGGTAAGGTCAACCATTTCCTGAATGGAGGACGGGGCAAGAACAACAAGGTGATAGTCACCGTGTCCGCCGCCTTTTACCGCCTGATGATAATCCGACTGTGCGGGTTGAATACCGCCGAGACCCGGGCCGCCTCTTACTATGTTTACAATAACACAGGGTACATCTGCACCTGCTATGTAGGATATACCCTCCTGTTTTAAACTTATTCCGGGGCTGGAAGAACTTGTCATTACTCTTGCACCGGCACCGCCTGCACCGTACACCATATTTATTGCGGCAACTTCAGATTCTGCCTGAAGGAACACACCGCCGATTTTTGGCATTTTCTTGGACATATATGCAGAAACTTCTGTCTGAGGAGTTATAGGATAACCGAAGAAATGTCGGCAGCCTGCTCTGATAGCGGCTTCTGCAAGGGCTTCGTTACCCTTCATTAAAACTTTGTTTCCCATTTTTATGACCTCCTTATCTTTCTACTTCGATTACGCAATCGGGGCATATTGTTGCACAAAAAGCACAACCTATGCACTTGTCGGTTTCGATTACTGTTGCAGGGTGAAAACCCTTTGCGTTGATTCTGTCTGTAGCCATTACGACTATCTTCTTGGGACAAACTGTGGTACACAGTGTGCATCCTTTACATCTGTCTTCTCTGAAAGTTACTTTAGCCATAATGATTCCTCCTTTATATATTTATTGCAAAGCATCAAACGGTAATTTCATAAATAAATCAATTACAAATGCCTTGTTTTTGAACTCGTCGGGCAGTTTGGAAAGCATTTCCTCCGTGCCTGTTATATACTTCATTGGAACACCCAGAACTTTTGCCGCCTCTATGGAAAAGTCCATGCTTTCCGAAATGTGTTTACTTTCCGAAAGGTAGGAAAGGTTTGTGTTATTTATAAGGGCGGTTATTTTTGCACGGCTCATTATTTCTATGTTCTGAGCAAGCGCTATGATATCTTCCGTTGTGCTTGTGTCGGGGCGCAGGGCATTTAATACAAAGAACATATCGTAGTCCTCTTGCTTTAAGTACTGATGATACTTGCCCAGAGCCACTGCACCGTCGTCGTCTCCGCCAAGGTCAAGAACAGCATACATGGTTTTGTCGGTGAAAACTGACAGAATATCACCCGGAAGTATGGGTATATCGATATTGGTGGAAGCATATTCGGGTGCAATTACCTTTATGCCTCTTTGTTCCAAAAATTCCTTTGCATCATTGGTGCGAAAATACGGATTTACAATGTCCATATCGCATATTGCCACGTTTTCGTGCTCCTGCTTTAATTTGAGAGCCATATTTATGGCAATTTCTGTCTTTCCGCTTCCATAGTGACCGGTTATGATGTTAATTCTCTTTTTCATGTATAACCTCCAGCACACAACTTTTAGTGATTTTGTTTTTGCTCCAGTAACGTGTAAAGGCAAACCATACTGCAAGGTAAACTAACACCGCAATGACAACTGCCGGAGTACGGACTTTAAAAGCAGATACAGTTGCATACACAGCCATTGAGCCTATGATTGGCACAATGTACAGAAGAAACGCCTGAAAAAGAACAGTTGAGGTGGGGGCACCTATGAGAACGCGGTCACCGTTTTTTGCGTGTTTGTCATTTACAACCTGAACTTCTATTTCGGGATTATTGCACAGACGGCATTCACCGCAATCGTGTCCGCAGGCTGAAGATTTGCGTACTTTTACAGTGGCAGTATCACCGCTTGTTTTGACTACAATTCCTTCCCCCTGCATTTCAAGAAAACCTCCCAAAATAAATTACTATTTATTATAGCAGATTTTAAGAGTAATTTCAATAAGAAGAAAGGATTTTTTTGAGGTAATCTGCAGAAAAATATTACATATGTCCGAATTTTATACTTTGCTTTCTTCATATTGACAAAAATTCTTTTTTATATTATTATTAGATTGATAGTTTTTGGAAAGAAGTGAAGGTGTTTATGTTTTCTTTTACGGATATACATTCTCATGTACTTCATGGTGTTGACGACGGTTCACCGGATATAACAAAAGCAATTGAAACACTCAAGAATATGCAAAGGATGGGGGTAAAAAGCCTCATACTCACTCCCCATTTTTGCAAGAGGCGGGGTTACGAAACAACAGTTGAAAAAATACGAAATGCGTATGAGCAACTTTGCGAAGCCTGCGCTTTGGAATACATATCGATAGCACTTTATCTGGGAACGGAGATGGAATATTCCACCGATGCAGTCCGCTACATAAGAGAGGGGAGAGTTCTTACTCTTGCCGGGTCCGACTATCTTTTGCTCGAGTTCCCGCCATATGTAAGTACGAACACAATCCTGAGGGCGTGCAAAGAAATAATGCAACTGGGACTTACTCCTGTGATAGCACATGTCGAGAGGTATTCTTCTGTCCTGTCGAACCCCAAGGTTCTTTGTGTACTCAAGGAACTTGGTGCAAAAATTCAAGTGAATATACGTTCCTTTGGTATTGTCAATTTCAAATTGAGACGATTTTTAAAATGGCTCATATCGCATGAAATGGCTGATTATCTCGCAGGAGATGTTCATTTGTCCCCATTGGAACGCAAAGAAATTAAAAAATGTTCGGATTTTGTAATAAAATACTCGTCCCGGGACTACTTGGACAGACTATTTAATCAGAATGCCGAAAAAATTATAAACGGGAGATAAACAAAATGGAAAAAGAAAGAATGGCAGAAAATGAAATCAACATAATGGATATGATTTTTGTTGTAAAGAAAAACATATTCAAAATTATTGCCCTTGCAGTTGTCATGGCAGTAATCTTTGCTGTGTACACCGCGGTACTTGTTACACCCATGTACCGTTCCACCACGCAACTTCTCATAAAGGGTATAAGCGAAGAGGCAATGTCAATCTACCCGGATTCTACCTCAAGAATAATGCTTGTTAATAACAGCATAGAAGTGCTCAGCGGAACAGAGGTTATGAACGAACTTATAGACAAATTGAACCTCAAACTTACTCCGGAACAACTTCAGTCGTGTATATCCGTGTCTTCTCCGGCAGACACACAGGTGCTTAAGATATCTGTTACACATTCTGACCCCGAAACTGCCAAAAATATTGCCATGGCACTTTCGGAAGAGTCTCACACAGTTCTTGCAGAAACAGTGGGAATATCTGCTCTGAGCACAATTCAGGAAGCCAAGACACCCACTTCTCCCGCATCGCCGAACCTTATCAAGAACATCATACTCGGAGGATTTCTCGGCGGAATTCTCGCGGCTGCATATTATTTACTCAAATGGTTTATAAACAACAAAATTTACACTCCTGCCGATGTGGAAAAAGCATTGGGACTTACAGTTTTTGCTTCAGTTCCTCTTGTTGAATCCGAAAAAGAGGAAAACAAGAATGACGGCAAAAACCTTAATACAAAGGAGGGAAAATAATGCAGACCAAAGTTACCGTAAGACGTGTTAAGAGCAAAACATTCATAGAAAGTGAATCTTTCAAAAAATTAAGAACAAACATCCAGTTCAGCGGAAAGGACATTAAGTCCATTGCTTTTACAAGCACATATCCCGGAGAGGGCAAATCGGAACTTTCCTACAGGGCGGCTTACTCAATGGCTGAAATGGGAAAGAGAACAATATTTGTGGATGCTGACCTCAGAAACTCCACATTCACAAGCCGTAATATTGTGGATTTTCAGGGTGAACTAAAGGGACTTGTTCATTGCCTTGTTGGTGAAACTACAATAGACGATGTTATAGTTCATACCCAGAATCCAAATCTGGATTTCATTCCGATTGGCGCCATCCCTCCCAATCCCAGTGAACTTTTGGCTCAGGAAATTTTCTCTGAAATTATATCGGATTTAAAGAAAAGATATGATTATGTCATAATTGATACACCCCCTGCCGGCTATGTAATAGACGGTGTTGTGGCATCCAAAGCCGCAGACGGTGTTATTTTCATAGTGGCATCGGGTGATACAAGTTCCAAGGTTGCCAAAAACACAGTAGCCGAACTTGAAAATACAGGTTGCAAAATGATAGGAGCCGTACTCAACAAATGCAGTACAAAATCAGGAATGGACTATGGCTATGGTTATGGCTATGGCTACGGATATTCCAACGGATATAATCGTGAATATGCTAAAAAGAAGAAAAAATCTCTTTTTACAAAGAAAAAATAAACACCTTTTGGGGGTTAACACATGAAGACAGTAATGCTTGTGTTCGGTACAAGACCTGAAGCAATAAAGATGTGTCCTCTTGTCAATGAACTTAAAAACCGAAAAACACTGAAGACAGTCGTATGCGTAACAGGTCAGCACCGCGAAATGCTAAATCAGGTACTGGACGCTTTTGGTGTAGTGCCGGACTATGATCTTTCTATTATGAAGGACAAGCAGACACTTTTTGACATAACAACATCCATTCTGGAAAAGATAAAAACCGTACTGTGCTGTGTTAAACCCGATGTGGTTTTGGTGCATGGCGATACATCCACCACATTTGTTACGGCACTGGCTTGTTTCTATATGCAGATTCCGGTGGGTCACGTTGAGGCGGGTCTTCGGACATACAATATCTATTCGCCGTATCCCGAAGAATTCAACAGGCAGGCTGTGGGCATTATTTCAAAATTCAATTTTGCTCCTACCAATCTGTCGCGTGACAATCTTCTTAAAGAGGGAAAAGACAAAGAGAGTATATATGTAACAGGTAACACTGCAATAGATGCCTTGAAGACTACAGTGAGGGAGGATTTTTCTCACCCCGAACTTGAGTGGGCACTCGGCAGTAAACTTATTGTTATTACTGCCCACAGAAGGGAAAACCTAGGCGAGCCTATGCACCATATGTTCCGTGCCATAAGACGTATTCTGGACGAACACAGCGACGTAAAGGCAATATATCCAATCCACATGAATCCGTTAGTGCGCGAAGCCGCACTCCAGGAACTTGGCGGATGTGACAGAATACACATCATAGAACCTTTGGAGGTGCTGGATTTTCACAATTTCCTTGCCCGCAGTTATATGATACTTACAGACAGCGGCGGAATACAGGAAGAAGCACCGTCACTGGGCAAACCCGTGCTTGTTATGAGAGATACCACGGAACGTCCCGAGGGCCTTGAAGCAGGGACTCTGAAACTTGTTGGAACGAGCGAAGATGTAATATACAAAAGTTTTAAGCAACTTCTGGAAAACAGAGAAGCCTATGAAAAGATGAGCACTGCCTCCAATCCCTATGGAGACGGATTTGCCTCAAAGAGAATTGCGGATGTCCTCGAAAGGAGCCTGTAATAAAAGTGCTGTATATGTCCCTTAGAAAGAGAACAACGGGGATTAATATTCTTGCTGTAATTCTTGTTGTTTTTATAATATTTAATATGGCGTTTATATGGGTTAATTCTGCCAAGGTCAGTTCGGAATCCGACAAAGACAGCACTAAAATTGCAAAAACCATTGCAGAAAAAACCGTCGAAGATTTCAGCAAACTTTCTAAAAATAAGCAACAGGAAAAAATCAAAGAAACAAACGGCAAAATCCGCTCTGCAGCGCATTTTGCCGAATTTATACCTCTTGGTTTTCTCATACTGTTTCTTATGATAAACATTCTCTTTTGCAAGAAAAAGACAAGACTTCTTATTTTTTGCAGTGTTCTGGCACTTGTGATATGTGCGCTTTGTGCTCTGTTTGATGAAATACACCAGATATTTGTTGATGGCAGAAGTTTCGAAGTAAAAGATATTCTCACAGACACTTTTGGTTCACTTTTGGGAATTATATCAGGATTGATTATTGCAATTCCATACAACTTAAAAAAGCACTGTTTTGCTAATTAGCAAGACAGTGCTTTTTATTTACTGATTATTTTTTAGTAAATCTCTGATTTCTGTAAGAAGTTCTTCCTGGGACGGAGCCTTAGGCGTTTCGGGTGCAGGTTCTTCTTCTTTCTTTTTCTTAAATGAATTCACAATCTTTATGAATGCAAATATGGAAGCGGCAATTATTATAAAGTCCACAAGAGTCTGGATAAAGTTACCGATCATTATGGCATTTTCGCCCTCCAGAGCAATCTTCAAGTCGGTGAATTTCATGCCTTTTAATGCAAAAGCAAATATGGGCATTACCACATCGTTAACAAGGGAGGTAACGATTTTTCCGAAAGCACCGCCGACGATAACACCGACAGCCATGTCGACTACATTGCCTTTCATGGCAAATTCTTTGAATTCTTTCAGTATTGACATTTTGTAAAACTCCTTTTCGACAAATTTCGTATAACGAAATTTTACACCATCGGAAAGGATTTGTCAACTTTATTCGCTTTCAGTCTGAATAAGCATAGATTGATATTTCTCAAGTATCATGTCGGACAGTAATTGACGCATTTCTGGGTTTATCGGATGTGCAATATCCTTGAATTCGTTGTCGGGTGTTTTTCGGCTGGGCATAGCAATAAAAAGTTTTTCTTCACCCTCAATGATTTTTATGTCGTGGACCACAAAGGAGTTGTCAAAGGTCACCGACACCACAGCCTTCATTCTGGCATCGGATGCCATCTGTCTTATTCTTATGTCTGTAATTTCCATGATTATCAAGTCCTTTCAACTTATTAAGCATATTTTTTCCTTTCCTCCAAAAAATATTCCATTTATGAAAATAAGTGTTTATTTTTTGGAAAAGTTGGTGTATAATTAAAATATACTTGAAAATACTGGAGTGTTTCATGTGACTGAATATGTTCATTTCATAGGTATAGGCGGTGTCAGTATGAGTGGCATTGCCAAGATACTTTTAAATAAGGGGTTTCGGGTTTCGGGTTCCGATATATCCGAATCCGATTCTGTTCTGGAATTAAAAGAACTCGGTGCAACTGTGTACATAGGCCACCGCGGTGAGAATATCACAAATCAGGATCTGGTGGTATATACTTCTGCAGTACACGATGATAACCCCGAGATAATCGAAGCCAAAAGAAGGGGTATTGAACTTATAGACAGGGCAACCATGCTTGGTTTTATTATGAAAGATTATGCCAACGCCATAAGTGTTGCGGGAACTCACGGAAAGACCACTGCAACCTCCATGTTTGCCTATGTTCTTCTTGCCGCTTCCAAGGACCCCACAGTTATGGTTGGCGGAACCCTGGACGGTATAAAGGGCAATCTGCGTATAGGGGAAAGTTCCTATTTTCTCACAGAAACCTGTGAATATATGCGCAACTTTCTCAAGTTTTTCCCTAAAGTCGCCGTAATACTCAATGTGGAAGAAGATCATCTGGACTATTACAAGGATATAGATGATATAATCTCCGCTTTTTCGGATTTTGCTTCTCTTGTACCCGACGACGGTTTTGTGGTTGTAAATGCAGAGAGCGAAAACGCAATGAAAGCGGTGGAAAATACAGACAGAAAAGTTTATACTTTCGGCTACAACGAGGGTGATTTCTGCATAAGAAATGTAAATTACACAGACTTTGGTTATCCTGTGTTCGACATATTCGAGGGTGAAAACAAAGTGCTTCATCTGGAACTCAATGTTGTGGGCGAACACAACATATTAAACGCCGCGGCAGTATCTCTTGCCTCTGCCAAAATGGGTATATGTTCCGAAGATATCAAGAAAGGTCTGGAAAACTATACGGGAACCAAACGCCGCTTCGAAAAGAAAGGCTATGTAAACGGCGCACTTGTTATAGACGATTATGCTCACCACCCCACGGAAATCCGTGCCACTTTGAATGCCCTCAAAAATGTGAAGCACAGCGGGGAATGGCTAATATTTCAGCCGCATACCTACACCAGAACAATAAGTCTTATGGATGAGTTTGCATCTTCTCTTTCCCTTGCACAAAATGTCATAATCACAGACATATATGCCGCGAGAGAAAAGGACACAGGTATAGTTCATGCACGTGACCTTGCCGATAAAATAGAAAATGCGGTGTATATAAGCACTTTTGAGGAAATAGGAGAATATATAAAGCAAAACGCCAAAGAGGGCGATGTGGTTATAACCATGGGCGCAGGAAATGTATGTAATATTATAGATTATCTTCATTAATAAAAATGTTGCAAAAAGCCGGTGCTTTTTGCAACATTTTTATTTCTATAAAATTTCCACAAACACAAGATACATAAGAGGTATTGTAATAACGGCGAGCACAGAGGATATCATTGTCATTGCTGCGCCGGTTTTTGTGTCTCCGCCAAATGCCGCAGGATATACTATGGTGTTCATACCAAGCGGTGCAGCGTAAGCCATAAGTGTAAACACAATAGTTTCCACGGAAGCGCCAACAAGATGCAATATTGCAACAAACACAGCAGGGATTACTATAAGTCTAAGGATTGAAAGCCAATATACCTTTTTGATTTTTACAAGTTCCTTCATATTGTATCCGCCTATCACTATTCCTGCCAGAATCATTGCGGCAGGTCCCATGCACTTTCCTGCGTTATTGAGGGCAGTATTTATAAACGAAGGAATGTATTTTCCAAGCCCCGTAAGTCCCAAAAACATTCCGGCAAGCATTGACAAAAACGGTGGCTTAAGAAGTCCGTTTTTGAGGTTTTTGAGTATGCCGGGGGAAGCCTCGGATTTTGGTATCAGTATGTATATGCCCCATGCGTAGCACAAAAGACCGGGAAAAAAGGTAAACATAAGATACTTAAAAAACATCTCCTCGCCCCATATTCCGAGTACAAGGAAGTTACCTACATAACCGTAGTTTCCAAATGTAAGACCGTATTTGTATATCTGCTTCTGATAGGCAAGTGCACCATTTGCATTTGATTTTTTTACAAAAAATTCCGAAAGCGGATATGCTATTGCTATTGCAACAATGCCAATCGTAAGACCGTAGAACATAAGATTATAGTTTTCCAAAAAATTCTTAACGGTACAGTTGGCAATCTGATTTCCCAGAGTAAGCGCCGGAACAAAAGCATATGTTTCCAGACGTGATATGACCGTGTCGCTTCCTTTGGGTAGAATTTTGGCTTTTTTAAGTACGAAACCCAGAATTATCAGGGTAAACATATTGAGCATTTGTGTGAGAGTTAAGTTAAAGACTTCCAATGTGTGCACCTCTTGTCTGCGTAATTGATACAAGTATATCACATGTAATTTGACAAAATAATCCCGAATTATTCCTTTTCCAAAAGTTCTTCT